>JANXZJ010000148.1 GCA_025355585.1 Mariniphaga sp.
CAAACTGTTTGCTTTGAAAAACTTGCCGCCAGTTTTGATTCAGACGTTAGGGTTGATTCTTCTTTACGCAGAATACAACGCTTTATGTCTGATTATCTGCTGGATACCAGCCTTGTAGCTCGTTTTGTGTTCGCCTTGTTGCCGCATAAGCCGCCTTATCGTCTGGCATTAGACAGAACCAATTGGAAGTTTGGAACAACAAACATCAATGTTTTGGTTCTCGCAATTGTTTATCAAGGTGTTGCCTTTCCGGTATTGTTCACTATGATGCCAAAATTTGGTAATTCATCCACCAATGAGCGTATTGAACTAATACAACGCTATATTGATTTGTTTGGCATTCAAACAATTGATTGTTTGCTGGCTGACAGAGAGTTTATTGGCAATCACTGGTTGGCCTATCTCAATTTCAATAAGATTAGATACCACATCAGAATTCGAGAAAATTTTTGGGCCATTATTCCAAAAAATGGACATCTCGTAAAGGCTTCATGGTTATTTAATCATTTAAAGACCAATCAATATGAGGTTCGCTATGGAATCGTTTATGTCAATGGACAACTGTGTTATTTATCTGCTTCGAAAGTCAAAAATAAACAAGGTGTGCCAGAACTCCAGATCATTGTTTCATTCAACAAACCAGATGAAGCTCAGTCAATATACAAAGAACGTTGGCAAATAGAAACTGCATTTAAAGCACTTAAAACAAGCGGTTTCAATATTGAAGATACGCATTTGACGGATGTTGACAGAATTGATAAGCTCTTCGCATTAGTATTGATTGCTTTTGTTTGGGCCTACAAAGTTGGAATATTCTTAAATTCTCTTCGCCCAATCAAGATCAAAAAGCATGGTAGAAGAGCTCAAAGTTTATTCAAATATGGATTAACATATCTGGCAAATGTGCTGTAATTTAACGATATAGATAGATTTAGTCAATGTTGTAAATTTTTGTCATGTACTTAGCTAATTTAATTCAAAAGTATAGAAAATAGGGCAGGTTCATTCAAGTTGAATCTGTCCTATCTATACACAATTACTTATTTTTAACAACTACCAGCTTGCTTGACCAAACCAAAGAACATAAAATTCGATAATAATTAATAATATTCAACATGTCAAAAAAACTAATATTATTCATCTTTTCCCTGATAGTTGGTCTTTCCGTTTCAGGACAAAATCCGAAGGAACTCCCCCCCGGCTTTCCCGACCGTTCACCCAAGTTGGATGTTCTTCCCGGATTTAAAACTCCCCCGAAAGGCTATGGTGAGGTATCCTTTTACTGGTGGCTCGGAGATACACTTACCCAGGAACGGATCCTCTGGCAGCTGGACCAGTTGAAAGACAAAGGGATCACCGGCCTTCAGGTCAATTATTGCCACACCGACAAAGGCGGCGCTACCTATGGCCTGACCTATCCCAGTCAACCAGCCTTGTTCAGTTCCAAATGGTGGGATCTTTTCCAATGGTTTTTGAAGGAGGCAAAAAAGCGGGATATGTCTGTCAGTTTGAGCGATTATACGCTCGGTGCGGCCGGACAGGGCTGGTTTGTAGATGAGATGCTGAAAGAAAATCCACAGATACACGGATCAAAACTGGAAGCAAAACAATATGTTGTGGAGGGGAATGTTGATTTTAAAACCAGCATCCCTTCTGACCTGATCACCGCAACAGCCCATCCAGAGTCAAAAGGGGTTTCAAACCCATCTGGCGCAATTGACCTTAAAGGCATGATCAGAGACAAGGAGCTGTTCTGGAAGACACCCGGCGGTAGATGGAAAATTATCCTGGTTTACAAAACTACCGTGAAAACCTCTTTTGATCCGATGAATCCTTTGAGTGGTCCTAAAGTTGCGGAGAAATTCTATCAGCGCTTTGAAGACCACTGTCCTGGCGAAGCAGGCAAAGGTTTGAACTTCTTTTTCTCCGATGAACTCCAGTTTGGGATCAGGGGATTTCTGTGGAACGACCATTTTGCAGCAGAGTTCAAAAAGCGGAAAGGCTATGACATAATGCCCGAATTGTCTCATCTTTTTGCTGATCTGGGCCCGAGATCGTACAAAGTGAGGCTCGATTACAATGATGTTGTGGTAGCCCTTTCCGAAGATGGTTTCTTCAAACCAGTTTACAACTGGCATAATAGCCGGGGTATGCTTTTCGGATGTGACCACGGTGGCAGAGGCAAAGATGTGACCGAATTTGGTGATTATTTCCGTACCCAACGTTGGATGTCAGGTCCCGGCTGCGACCAACCCGGATTAGGAAAAGACATCGTAAAAGCAAAAGTGGCTAGTTCAATTTCACATCTCTATGAACGTCCAAGAACATGGTTGGAAGGTTACTATGGCAGCGGATGGGGTACGAGTAGTGAAGAGCTTGCAGATGCTACTTTCACCGATTTTGCGATGGGGCATAATTTACTCAGTCTACATGGGCTGTATTATTCAACACATGGAAGTTGGTGGGAATGGGCAGCACCCGACAATCATTGGCGCCAGCCATACTGGGAAAATATGGGGAGCTTTCTGAAATGTACCGAACGGCTGAGTTATGTATTGTCGCAAGGACATCATCGCTGCGATGTAGCTATGATTTACCCTGTTGCACCAACTGAAGCAAATCTCAAAGGAAAAGAATCAACTGAAACAGCATTCTCAATTGCCAAAGACCTTTATCCTTCAGGAGTTGATTTTGATTTTATGGACTTTGAATCATTGAACCGTTGTCAAATTAAGAACAAAGAATTGAATGTCAGCAGCGAGAAATATAAAATCCTGATCTTGCCTGCATTGTCAGCCGTGCGCTATTCTACCGTTGAAAAGGCTCTCGAATTATTCCGTTCAGGAGGAATTGTTCTGGCAGTTGGTTCACTTCCGGAAGCCAGTGACAGGATCGGAGGAAACGATGAAAAATTGCAGTCAATGATCCGGGAAATGTTCGGAACAACTTATGCAGAAGTGCATGACACAATAAAAACCTATTCAGCGAAAAGCAAATCCGGGGGAACCGGTATGTATTTCCACAATCCTTTGGATGTAAAAAATATAATTGCCAGCTTGATTGAGACTGACTTCAAAGTTTTATCCGGGAATCAGTTATCAAGTATTATGCACCGCAAAGTTGGTAACCGCGATCTCTATTTTGTATATGGAATTCCTAAAGGTACAGCATGCTTTTTCAGAACTTCAGGAAAGGTTGAGCTCTGGAACCCCTGGAATGGCACAACTTCATCACTAAAAGTATCCTCAGTTTCAAATAGTGGAACAACAATCAGACTTCCGCTGGAAAAATCCGAACCTCAACTGATTATTTTCAGTCCAGGGAAACCTGAAATCGAAAAATCCCAGACGACTTCAATAGAAAAATCAGACACACTAATCTTCGATAAAAACTGGGAATTTGAATTGAAACCAACCCTCGATAACAAATATGGCGATTATCGATTACCTGCTTTTGATGGCAAATTGGGAGTGGAGATATGGAATATGAAGTTTGCCGACGAGACTACTCCAAATACTGAATTTCAAAATCCTGCTTTTAACGACAGCAATTGGACAACAGCTTCCGTTTCATATGGTCCGCAATTCTGGAAACTTGGTCCGGTTCCTGCCACAGCCGATTCTGCTGCACTTGAGTCGAAATTATCATCCCTCATCCAGGTAGATATTAACCAGCCAATTGAGATAAACGGTATAAAATATTTTTGGAAACCGTATGAGTTTTCCTGGCGTTGGGGCTTGAAGGATGATGCGGGTCATCAGGGTTACCATGGAATGAAAGGACAGGTAAACAATGAACTAATTTCGTTGGGGGCCATCGATAAATCCAAAAAGCACATGCCGGTTTACAAGCTAAATGCTGAAAAAGATGGTTCCGTTTATTACCTGTGGACTAGTGTGTCGTCGCCAGGGCAATTGCAGGCAAAAATCTTAAACGCCGGATTACTACCGACAAAGGTCTATATAAATCAAGATCAGGTTACAAACAGTCAAAAATCGGTTCAATTAAAATCGGGCAACAATCCTGTGTTATTGAAATACAACACGATAGGAAGAGGTTATTTTCTTTTCGAAACGAGTGAGTCCAACAATACATGGAAGCAGTCTGTTCCGTTGGCAACCGACTGGTACCTGAAACCATCCATCCTTTCCTATAACTGCAATCCACAGGATAAAGGGCGTTACGGGTGGTATCGTTTTATGTCTCCTCCCGGAGCTCACACCATGTTAATCCAATCCATAACAAAACCAGAAGTTTGGATTTCAGGCGTAAAAATACCGTGCCGCGACTTTCCTGTACCAGAACGGTTCGCCGGTAAAAATGTACAAACCTGGGAAGTTGCTTTTCCGGACACGGTAATGACCTCTTCCAAAGTCGCTATGAGAATCGCGCAGCAACCGGGATTTTACGGAGGAGCTGCCCTTCCTGAACCAATTGTATTTGAATGCACTAAAGGAAAGATACAGTTGGGTGACCTCGCAGAAAACGAATCTTTGAAAACCTATTCGGGTGGAATGTGGTACCGTAAAACCATAAATCTGACAAACGAACAAGCAAACGCAAAGATCATCACCATCGATTTAGGAAATGTATTTGCTTCGGCAGAGGTTCTTATAAATGGAAAATCTGCTGGCGCTAAAGTGAGTTCTCCCTGGAGATTTGATCTGTCCGGCAAATTAAAACCAGGCGATAACCGGATTGAAATATTGGTTTACAATACTTTAGGAAATCATTACCTGACTACGCCATCTCAATATATCGGAAGGATAAATTCAGGTTTAATCGGACCGGTAAAAATTGAGTTTCATTAGGGTTGAAGAAAAAATAAAAGAATTGGTTTTGAATCATCATATGGCTTGCTTCAAAACCAGAAAATAAATCGGAATTTTTGATTGCCCTCTTGTTAGAAATAGCAAGGGGGTTTTGTTTTAATTATTGATTTTTAACTGAAAGCAAACGAAATATTCTATGAAACGACTAAAGGGAGGTTATATTCATGACTCCTTAACTCGCGTAGTTTGAGATCGCAGATATTTCAAAAATCATCTTCAGATTGTACCAGAGAGCTGTATCTCAGTTTTGTTAAGTATTTTGGTTAATCCAAAAGCAGCATTGTTAAATCTTTGGGCTGAAAGTGAGCGAAGTGTAATTATTAAAGTATTGTTTTGGTAATCTTTTGTTAGGTCTGCATTGCTTGTTATAATCTACATTGACGTCCTCCTTCTTTCATCATCATCATCATCATCATTCATCTGCTTTAGATAAAAACGAAGCCATACAAGTAGCCACTGAAGATTCTACCCTGTAACAAATCATCCAGATAACATTGATTGAGACGCCTGGCTTTACCTCTACAAAACCTGACGGGAGCTGCAATGTCAACATCACAGCTCACCCTTCAGGTGGAAAAGAAACAATTGTAATGACCGGAAAATTGCACCTGAAAAGAACGATAAAGACATGAAAATTAAATTCTTTCTTAAAATGGAATAAGTGTTCTGAATGATTTCATATCGCAATTGTATTTTTGTAAGATATAGATAATCAATTAGAAAACCTTAATAATTGAGTATTACTTACCCTACATTTCTATATCGTATTCACCCAGGTTTAAAGGATATTTACCATACTCACGGACCAGTTTGACGATATAATCATAAGTATGGCCTGAAACACCGCTCGAAACAGAATGGTCCGATTGAAAAATAAATCCGCCCCGTTTGGCTGCATTTAACTTTTTCAGGACATCACTTTTAATAAGTTCCAGATCACCGGTTTCCCAGATCTGAATATTATTATTACCGCAATAACCCATTTTATCGCCATACTGCTGTTTGAGCCTGATCGCATCCATATCAGCCTTAACCTCTAACGGATTGTAAGCATCCAATCCCATTTCGATAAAATCTTCGAAGATCAGGCTCACATTTCCGCATCCATGGTAAATCACCGGAAGGTTGTGCTTGTGGCATTCGTCAATCATTGCCTTTACCCATGGCTTGAAATATTCGCGCCAGTATTCAGGATCAAAAAGCATGGTTTGCTTAAAAGCTACATCACCCCAGATTACAAATCCGTCAAGCAGCCCATCAGCAGCAGCGATCTGTGCTTTTGTACAATCGAGGTAAAACTGGCCGATTTTGTTGATACACGCACCCAGTTCATCGGAATACATTCCCATCCAAAACAGGGTATGCTCCTGACCAATCAGGCGTGTCAAACATTCGGAACACTCAATAGCACTGCCATAAACAGGGAAATCGGTATGCAATTTTTTCACCGTTTCGATCCATGCAGGTGTATTGCGTTCAAAGCCATCGCCTACACCGGCAATCTGGTTATCGCCAGCTTCAAAATATCGACGCCGGTCATAAGGATCATCAAACTCAAAAGCCAACAATTTTTCAATCGTATCAATATCAAACGACATGAATTCGGGCATCTGAAAATCGAATCGTTTTCGGATTGTCGCGCCAAAACCTGTCTTCACTACCACTTCAATATCGTTTTCACGGATCGTTTCAAACGAACGGATTGTTGGATCCAGATTAGGATTTGTGACGATCCAGTCGAGGTCATAATAAGTATAGGGTTCAGCGCTATCTGGAAGATTAAGATCTTTACGCCAACGTTTTACAAAACTACCCCAGAAAAAATCACTGATTGGAACCCGATCCGGCTCCTCATGGCGTAAAGCTTTATTCATCCGTTCAAGCTTAGCAATGCAATTGTCAGTTCGTTTCATTTCACTTTTTTTAAGACTGCTGATGTTTATCTGCATGATAATCAAGACTAGCGAAACAATGCAGAATTTATTTTCTCATTACGCTCCAAGCGTTTTTGGAATGATACATTCTAATTTAAATGGAAAACCTCCTCCATATCTGCCCACCACTCACCTTCCGAACGTTTTGGAATAGGGCGTTGCATTGGCATCATGATATCCCACCATTCCTGTGTCTTTGGATCAGCAGCCATTTTTGCCATATCAGCCTTAAAATCTGTGCCAGTGTATTCCATGTATGCAAAGAGTAAACCGTCTTTGTGAAAAATAGAATAGTTCCTGATATTGCAGGCTGTGATCATTTCCAAAACCTCCGGCCAGACGGCTGAATGGTACTCTTTATACTTTTCAAACTGCTGGGGATCAACCCCGATAATTTGTCCGAATCTTTTCATATCACACTAAGTTAATTGACAGTCATTAATAAAAATCAGTTACAATAGAACTATTTCATAAATTCCAGGAACCTGTGTGAAGCCAGTCAGGAGCAGCCTGACTTTTTGAGCAGTGAAATTAGGTAGTTTAATTTCAAGCTTGCTTTCAATGGTTTGTCCTTTGTAAACTGATTTCCAGACCTCACCTGACTTGTATTGCAGTTCAAAAGCGTTGACAGTTTTTCCACTCTCATAAATAATTGCTTTTGAAACCTTTTCGGGTTTACCGAAGTCAATTTCAGCCCACGGAGCTTTATCTTCCTTTGCCGGTTTCCACTCATGACCCACCCAATCGCCATTATTAATCGAGCTGATCTCATTCCAATCCGGGTTCGGATTACTGGATGCTGCAACTTTCTTATTGTAGGATAGCGACTGAGAACCAATTTCCATTGGTAGAATATCCATTACATTACCGTCCATCTCAATCTCCACAATCGTATTTATAGGAAGTAAATCTTTCCCTGCAAATTCAATAACATTTATTCCGCCTTGTTTGATGAGTTTCACTTTTCCGCCATCGGCTAAACGGCAGCTTTTGATTTTCATCCCCAGATCAGGAATCACGATTCGTGGTGAGTCTCCGTACCATTTGAGGATATGAAGGAAAATTGTATTCCCCTTTCGGGTACTTACACCCCAATCGGTTGGTTTGAAAGGTCCGCCACGGGTGCCATAGATTGAGT
The DNA here is from genome assembly GCA_025355585.1 of Mariniphaga sp. Lineage (GTDB taxonomy): Bacteria > Bacteroidota > Bacteroidia > Bacteroidales > Prolixibacteraceae > JAAFHB01. The sequence continues at coordinate 7,905 of JANXZJ010000148.1, forward strand.
TACCATATTTTTGCAGCCATTGGCCCATCTCTTTGAGCCGGTCAACCTGTAATGGTTCGATACGTCCGTCGGACATTGGGCCAACATTGAATAACAGGTTGCCATCGCCGCCTGCAGAGCGGATCATGCTGTGCAGACACTGCTCAAGCGATTTCACTTCATCATTCGGTTTCCATGCCCATTGACGGGCAATTGTCATACAGGTTTCCCATGGACGATCGTTCTGAAAACCGCCCACTCGTTGCTCAGGGGTATCAAAATCACCAGGAGCGCCCGTCCGGTTATTGATAATGATATCCGGCTGAGTTTTACGGACCAGGTCAATCACACCTTGGCCGCGCACGGCGTCAAACTCTTGAGGTACATCATACCACATTACGAACAGCGGGCCGTAGTTTTTGAGAAGCTCGACCGACTGGTTTTTTAAATATTCCGTGTAACGATCCAGGTTGGATGTTGCACGGCGCACGGTCCCGCCTGGGCTTGTTAATGGAAAATCAGGATGATGCCAGTCAAGTGTAGAATGGTAAAGGCCTAAGGCAATTCCATATTTACGGCATGCAGCCGCCAGCTCTTTCACGACATCGCGCTTAAATGGCGAATTCATGATGTTGTAATCGGTGTATTTGGTATCCCACATGCAAAAGCCATCATGGTGTTTCGA
>JANXZJ010000089.1 GCA_025355585.1 Mariniphaga sp.
CAAAGTTGTAGATGGCAAATTCAAAGTTGAAAATGGCAGATTCAATGTTGGAGATGGCAAATTCAAAGTTGAAAATGGCAAATTCAAAGTTGAAAATGGCAGATTCAATGTTGGAGATGGCAAATTCAATGTTGCAAATGGCAGATTCAAAGTTATAGATGGCAAATTCAAAGTTGAAAATGGCAGATTCAATGTTGAAAATGGCAAATTCAAAGTTGAAAATGGCAAATTCAAAGTTGAAAATGGCAGATTCAATGTTGAAAATGGCAGATTCAATGTTGGAGATGGCAAATTCAAAGTTGAAAATGGCAGATTCAAAGTTGGAAATGGCAGATTCAATGTTGAAAATGGCAAATTCAAAGTTGAAAATGGCAAATTCAATGTTGAAAATGGCAAATTCAAAGTTGAAAATGGCAGATTCAAAGTTGGAAAAGATGAACTTAATTTTGAAAACGGCAAATACAACGTTTAAAACACTTTCAACTTTAGAAGCTTGTAAAAATTCAAGACGATGATGAACCGGATAAACAAAAACATGGAGTGGATGATAGTGCTCTTCTGTGGATTTTGGGTGCTTACGACCATCGTCAAAGGTGCCGTCAACAATATTGGAATTCGAATAAACCCGGCTCCTGCTTTAACGTAAAGCATTAATCTTTGAAATAATTATCTTTGAGAAAAATGTCAACCATATGTTCAAATCCATATCAATATCCGACAAGAAGATAAAGTTAATACTCCATATAATTGCCTGGATTATCGTCACAATTATCCCCCTTTACCTCAACTACGCTTTTGGAGGTGGCAATTTGCACAGACTTTACGAGTTTTATCTTCACACATTTTCTGCAGCAATCATTTTTTATCTTGGTTACCTGTGGCTTGTCCCTAAATTTTTCCTTCAGGATAAAAAATTCACTTATGTAATCATTGTATTAGGACTAATCCTTGCAACTCACTACATTACAAATTTCATTGAAGAGTCTTACCTCTTTGACCCAGTTCAGGATGAAAAATTCCGTGAAGCGATGAAAAGTGTGACAGGCAAAGATGAAAATTTCCGTCCACCGATGAAAGCATTTGGATTTTTTAATCACTTTATTTCCTCTGTCTTGGTTTCTGGTTTTGCCATTGGACTTGGCGTAATGGAAAAATTAAAACAAAACGAGAAAAAGCAAAAGGAACTTGAAAAAGAAAAGCTCAATTCAGAACTGGCATTTCTCAAAAACCAGATCAGCCCGCATTTTTTCTTTAATACGCTGAATAACATCTACTCACTTATAGGTATCGATGGCCCTACAGCCCAGGAATCGGTGTTAAAACTATCGAAGTTAATGCGATACCTGCTTTACGAATCAGAAAATGGCGAGACGATGATCAGCAAAGAGATCGACTTCATGAACAACTACATCGACCTGATGAAGTTACGCCTAAGTCCGAGGGTTGAATTGCAGATCGATTTTCCCAGGGAGTTTTCCGATTTTTCGTTTCCCCCGCTCCTATTCGTCCCGTTTATTGAAAATGCTTTTAAACATGGAATTACTTACCGCGACCGGTCATTCATCAATATCAGTATGAAAATAGAGAATGATCAAATCAGCTTTATTTCAGAAAATAGTATGGGGAAAAGCAGTCAGTCCGGCGATCTCCAGCATTCGGGCATCGGTCTCGAAAATGTGCGAAAACGATTAGTGCTCCTTTTCCCTGACAATCATGAATTGAAAATCATACAGGACGAGGCGATTTTTCACGTTGAACTTTCCATTCAAAAAAAGAAACTACAGGCATGAAACTGAGAACAATCGCCATCGATGATGAACCGCTTGCCCTACGGTTGGTGAGCGATTATGTAAGCAAAACACCGTTTCTTGAATTAGTGGGTTCCTTCGATAATCCGCTTGATGCCATCGATTTTCTTTCAACACAATCGGCTGATCTGATATTTGTTGACATTCAGATGCCCGATTTGACAGGGATTGAGTTTGCCCGAAGCCTGGAGGATGCACCCAAAATTATCTTTACGACAGCTTATGAGAAGTACGCACTCGAAGGTTTTAAACTCAGCGCGATCGACTATTTGTTAAAACCCTTTAGCTACGAGGAATTTCTGAAGGCTGCGGGAAAAGCACGGAAACAGGTTGAACTTGAAACAAGTGCATTACCCTCTATTGAAGCGAACAACCAGTTTTTGTTTCTGAAATCAGAATATAAAATTCGTCGCATCAACTTTAATGATATTCTTTACATTGAAGGATTAAAGGACTATATCAAGGTTTTCGTTACAGGTGAAGACAAACCCGTTTTATCACTCAATTCGATAAAATCGCTCGAACAAAAATTACCGGAAGAGAAATTTATGCGTGTGCACCGCTCGTTTATCGTTAACCTCGACAAGATCGATACGATTGAACGCAGCCGTATTATTTTCGGCAAAGTGTACATTCCCGTGAGCGATCAGTACAAAGACAAATTCCAGGAGTATCTGGATAAGAATTTCTTGTAATACCCATTAGTCGTTTACATGTCCATGGCCAAAATTGACGTCATTCAAATAACTGAATTGTAATTGGCAAATATTTAATACCTGTCAGTGGTAACTACTAAGCAAATTTCAAACACAAAATACAGGCTGTCAGTGCATAATTAATTCCTCCAAAAAATATTATCCAACGATCAACGGAACGGGATTGTGAATTGCATTCTCACCACAAAAAAGAGGCTGTCCATCTGGACAACCTCTTCTCTATTTAAAACGAAATAATTAACTCCTAGTAACCAGTGTTCTGTTTTAAAACACCTGGCTGAAGATCCATTTGAGTTTGTGGAACTGGCTGATATTTATCCTTTTCATCAAACGAGGCACCCTTCATAACGTCTGGTCTTACTCTTTTATCTGCAAGAGCAAAGGCTTCCAAAGTGGCTTTCATATCAACCCTTAAACCTGCAGGAAGTTTATCCCAACGTCTCAGATCAAAAAAGCGCATACCTTCAGTTGCAAATTCAAGTCGTTGTTCCCACTGAACTGCTCTCATCGCTGCATTTTTATCGGCAAAAGCAGCATAAGTCCCAACTTTATAATTGGCAGCAGGTTTGGTAAAGTCTACAAGCGCTTTCCAGGTATCTCCGGTATTAACGCTGATAGGCAGTTTATAGGTATTTACTTTACCCATAACAACTTCATTACCAGCCCTGACACGAATTTGATTGACATATTTTAATGCAGTGGCCAGATCGCCTTCAGAAGCAGCGATTTCAGCTCTCCATAACAGGATATGCCCAAAACGGAGGTAACGGAAATTGTTTGCATTGATACCAGTCTGCCAGCCAGTTGTAGTTGACAAGCTGTTACGTTCAGATTTATAGAAGAAAGTTTTCTCAACAGTTACATAAGGTCCACCCCATGCCTGGTCGCGAATCCAGTCCATACCACGATTGATACCCCAATCCATGTAAGGAAGTCCTCTGCGGCCCATCGTAAAGTCAATACGTGGATCCAACAAATCAGTGGCAGGAATAAATTCATCAGTTGAAGCAATTCCGGCGTCATTCTTTAAATCTGTATCATTGAAGGTGTCAAATAATGGTAAACCATTTGCATCAACTTTGAAAGCATTTGCAAGGTTTTGTGTTGGCTGGTGGAAACCACAGCACATACCTAATTCAGGTGCATAAGGTGCATTTAATCCAATACCCATTTCACCATTTAAAGATTCATTAATGTCATTGACATTCCTTTGGATTTCAAAAATTCCTTCTATATTGTTATTTTTCGCAATGCGGAAGTTGTCAAAGAAATTGGGAGCAAGTGAGAATTGGCCACTGGCAATGATCTCATCAAGCAAAGGTTTGGCTGATGCATAATCGAGAACTTGTAAATACGCCCTGGCAGCCAGCGCTTTTGCAGCCCATTTGGTTGCACGCCCCGGTTGTGATTGCTTTGCAGGAAGGTTTGCGGCAGCAAATGTCAGGTCGTCAATGATGAATTTTAAAACCACACCAGGTGCGTTATCATTAGAGATTTCTTTGGCAACATCTACCTTATCTTCAGGGATAAGCGGAACTTTGTCACCAAAAACCAACCATGATTCAAAATAATATAAACCCCTTAGAAAACGTGCCTCAGCTTTTAATTCAGTAGCTGTGGCAGCAGCAAGCGTTGGAGTTTTAGCAATTACATTCAATACAATGTTACAACGGTTTACACCCATTCCAATATTCAATACCCATTTATCAGCTGGATAATTGTTGGTTGTCGAAACTTCCCAACGTTCGATCTCATTGATTGGAATCTGGTCGCCAATATATGAACCCTTGCCCGCATCGTCAGATGCTACTGAGCCGTAGGTCCAGTTTGTGATAGATGCACCCCAGCTGACAGTCCATAAAGCAGACCCTTTGACCATGCTATAAGCTCCGGTCAACAAAGCATTAACGCCCTTTTCGCTGTAGAATACATCTTCGGAAGTCGATCCAAGCGGCTTTTTATCCAAAAATGAATCTGCGCAAGAATATGAAAGGGCCATTAAAAAGCAGGTAGCCACTATAATTGATATTTTTTTCATATCATTTTTTTTTAAAAAATTAATAATATTCATATTAGATTACAAACCCAGGGTTAAACCAATTGTAATCTGCCGGGGAGTTGGCCATGATCCCTGATCAACACCCATATTCATACCTGATGAATCAAGTTCCGGATCGAGACCTCGGTACTTAGTAAAGGTCAACAAGTTAGTTGCCTGTACATATACACGAAGGCTTTTCATCTTTACCTTATCAAGAACAGATTGAGGAACAGTATAACCTAATCTCAACGTTTTCATTCTCAAGTAAGATCCGTCTTCGATAAATGCGGTTGAAGCCTCTTGCGAATGTGCTGCACCGTCAAGCATAGGTAATCTTGCGGAAGTATTGGTTGGAGTCCAGGTACTATAAAGAGCATCCCGGCTTAATCCTCCAACGAACTGACCATAGTCGATCCAACGGCTGACATAGTTGATCATGTCGTTGCCATAACTTCCATAAAAGAACATATTCAAATCGAAGTTGGCATATCCAAGATCAATATTCAAACCACCGGTAAACTTAGGATGAGGATCGCCGATAAAAGTACGGTCCTTGTCAAGTGTGATCTTTCCATCACCATTTAAGTCCCTGTATTTGAAGTGACCTTTTGTGGTATAGGAGTCAAACTTAGGAGCAGCAGCAGCTTCGGCATCTGTCTGGATAATACCATCTGCGATCAAACCATAGAACATCGGATACGCCTGTCCTGTTGTTGCGCGGGTATATTCTACCTGACGAAGAGAATAACCAACCACCTCTTTTAAATTGTTGGAAAGTGATTCTACTGTGTTTTTGTAATGCGACCAAGTTGCATTAATAGCGTAGGTAAATTTACCGGCAGCTAAGGTATTGTGGTAACCAAGTTCAACATCAACACCGGTATTTTTCATCTTACCAATGTTTACATAAGGAGGAGTTGCAATACCCATTACCTGAGGAACACTTAAACGGTAAAGCATATCAGAGGTATTCCGTTGCCATACATCAACTGATAAAGTGAGTTTTCTGTCCAGCATATTTGCATTAAGTCCAACGTTGGTAGTTTGAGTTGTCTCCCATGCTACATCGGGGTTACCTTTTGTAGATGGCTCAAATCCTGCAATAGCAGAACCAGTAGTTCCATTTAAATTATAAGCAGCGGTATAACCATTCGTTCCAAAAGTAGAGTACATGTTGTATTCACCGATCTGGTCGTTACCAGACTTACCCCAACCTGCTCTAACTTTAAGCATGTCTAACCAGCTTTTTGTACCAGCCATAAAACCTTCCTTACTGACTTCCCATGCACCCGAAGCAGCAGGGAAAATTCCATAACGATTGGCAGTACCAAACCTGGAAGAACCATCGCGACGTGCGGTAGCTTCAAGATAATATTTCCCCATGAGGTCGTAATTGGCACGACCGAACTGAGAGAATAAAGCCCATGAAGATCCGTTTCCATTGTTGACTTTGTTAAGTTCACCGGAAGTAAGTTGCATATAGTCAGGAGTCTGTGCGAAATACTGGCTACGGCCGGCACTCATCCACTGGTAATTGCTCTGAACAGCTTCTGTTCCAAGAACTATATTAATCTTATGGATGTCTTTAATTGCCAAATTGTAATTAACTGTATTTGACCAGTTCCATAAAATTGAATAGTTTGAGTCAACGGTCAGACCGGCAACTTTATTAGGTTCTGCATTTTCGTTTGTTGGTAAGGTATAAGTTTTGGCATTCCACTGACCAACATTGTATCCAAACAAAGTCTTAAAAGTTAACCCCTTTATGACGGTGGCTTCAGCGAAAACATTACCGAGTGCGCGAAACCATTTTCCATCATTATTTTTTGCATGATCCAGTTGTGCAACAGGGTTGGCAGCATTACCAGTACCAGGAGCCCTTGTTCCGGCAAAATTACCCTGGATATCATATACAGGTACGATTGGCTGCATACGATAAGCCATCGATATAGCATTACCTTCACCATTGTTACCGAAGTCACCTTTCTGATTGATGTAAATGGCCTGAATTGATTGTCCAACCTTAAGCCAGTTACTAAACTTGGTTTCAGCATTTACACGGAAATTGTATCTCTTGAAACCAGTGTTGATAAGGAACCCTTGTTCGTCAAGATAATTTCCTGATAAGGAGTAGGTCGATTTTTTTCCACCACCTGAAACAGAAAGATCGTATTCCTGAACAATACCAGTACGATAGATTTCATCATACCAGTTTGTACCTTGCTTATTGGCTTTATAAATCTGGTAATCAGGATAATTGTACAATGCTGGAGCTACAGAAGGATCGCCTTCCATTGTTCCTGCAGGAAGTACATAATCGGGAATTTTTGGGGAACTTCCCTTGCCATATTGCTGAGAATTGGGTGCATTACCCAGGTTTTTAGCCTGTAACCATACTGCCTCACCGTATTGACTGGTATTCAACATGTCGTACTGGTTAGTAGCTTGTGAAAAACCTGTACGGACAGATAAGGTTATAGATGGTTCCTGATTTTCGCGACCGTGTTTGGTCGTGATCAAAATTACACCGTTCGCACCACGGCTACCATAAATAGCAGCAGAAGAGGCATCCTTCAAAATAGACATCGACTCAATATCATTGGGGTTGACATTATTCCCCGGGCCTACTGGTACACCGTCAATCACATACAAAGGATTCGGATCGTTAACTGTACCAATACCATGGATACGAATAGTAGCCTCACCACCAGGAACGTTGCTGGAGGTTACTGTTATCCCGGATACCTGACCTTGCATACGACTTACCACACTTGGTGCAGTAGAAGTTTTCAGCTGTTTGTCAGAAATAGTTGAAATAGATCCGGTTATTTCCTCTTTCTTACGAGTGCCATAACCAACCACTACAACTTCATCTACACCAACCACTTCAGTTTTCAATGTAACATCAATCACAGTTTTCTGACCAATCGGCACATCTTGTGAAATCATCCCAACAAATCCAAAACTAAGAGCGTCTCCTTTCGAAGGGACACTTAGGTTGTACTTCCCGTCAATGTCAGTAACTGTTCCAACTGTAGTCCCTTTTACTAAAACTGAAACTCCTGGAATAGAAGCTCCACTCTCGTCAACTACTTTCCCTGTTACAGTCTTTTGCTGCGCAAAAGCCATCCCGGTCATCAATGCCATAAGAAGAACCAGAGATAGTAACATCCTGGTCCAATTACCTTTAGGCAGAAAAATCAGATTTTTTTGTTTCATAAATACATACACTTTAAGATTAGTAAATAAAATAGATAAGAACGCGTATTTGATTATCTGAATATGAGCTATTTAAAATTTCCTTAGCGGCAAATCAGTTAAGAAAATTAACATTAGGCACCATTTTTTAACATTTTTTATAATACTATTAATGTGCGAACCAATACCATTAATTTCTCAAAAACGATAAAGAATTATAAGAAAACCTATGAAATTAAAACTGTAATCTTTGCATTTGTGTTTGGTGATGCAATTTTAGAAATAAATAAAATCAAATACAACACTATCTTATATTTTTTTTACAATTTATTAACATTAAAAATAATGCAGGATTCATAAAGTCCGGTTTAATCAATTTAAATTAGCGATATTGTTAAAAAAATGTTATACTATTTTTATACTATTTTTGTAAATATTCCTTAATTTATGTAACGTCATTGATATACTTCCTGATTAAAACTTTTTTAGCCCTGCTCAATAATCTTATTATCTTCGCAAAAAATAATAAACCACCGATGAAACCTTCACTTTTTAGCTCCGCGATTGGAATTCTATTTCTTTTCCCTTTATTATCGACAACTTCATGCCGGAATAACGAACTGAAGATAATTACAGTTACCGGCGAG
>JANXZJ010000128.1 GCA_025355585.1 Mariniphaga sp.
CGGACAAAGGCAAAGTCAATTATCAATATTGACTGTCAGTTTGGTCTTGAAGCCGGATTACAACTCAAAAAACAAAATCCCGATGCCCGTTTGATTGTCTGTTCAATGGGGCCGCAATCTTTCGAAGTAGCTTTACGCACTGCAATTTCGATGGGTTATGATGAGGCATACCTTTTATCCGACCGTAAATTAGGCGGTAGTGATACTTATGCCACAGGATTGGCAATTTCAACCATGCTCAAACATTTAGGTTTTGCCAAAGACTCAAAAGAACCTTTTATCGTGTTGGCAGGCCGTCAAACCAGCGATGGTGATACCGCCCACGTTCCTTCACAGGTTGCTGAAAGCTTAGGCATTCCGCAAGCTACTTTTGTTGAAAGTGTAAAATCGGATGGCGAAGGAAATGTAATTGCAAAACGCATTATCGAAGGTGGATATCAGATGATGAAATTGCCGATGCCTTGTGCCATCTCGCTGACTCCCACAGGAATTCCTCCGCGGAATCCGTCACTAACCGGGGCAATAAAAGCACGTAACGCTCAAATTACTGTTTTCGGTATAGCTGATATCGGACTTGGAACCGAGAAGATCGGGTTAAGCGGATCACCTACCATTGTATCAAATGTGGTGAATATAGTGAGCGAAAGGGCCCCTATAACAATGTCTGTAGGACATGACGATATAGTGCTTGTTGACAACCTGATTTCCAACTTCAAAAAAGGAGGAAATGTGCTTGAGAAGAAGGAAGCAGCAGAAAAAAAGGTTTCTGAGGCTCCCGATTTCCCTTATTACGACAACAGAAACGGCGCAAAAGGTATCATTACCTGGGCTGAAATAGCCAATGGAAAAATTACTCGTCCTTCAATCGAGATACTCACTCCGGCACGTAAATTGGCGAATGAATTGGGAAACGACACCAAAATCATGACGCTGCTGATTGGTAAAAATGTAAAAGATCAGGCAAAAATCCTGTTTGAACATGGCTCGGATGAGGTAATCGTTGTAGAAGATGACAAACTGGAAGAATACCTGGTACTTCCTTTCTCATCTATTTTTTACGAGGTAATTAAAGAACGTAATCCTGAAATTGCCCTGTTTGCAGCTACAACTTCAGGTCGAGAACTTGCACCCAGAATTGGAATGAAAACCGGCAGTGGGGTTACAGCTGACTGTACCGGACTCGAAATTGGTGAATATATCAACCGCAAAGAAAAGCTTATCAATAAACCGATTCTTTTTTCACGCCGGCCAACTTATGGGGAGAGTAAACTTGCTACAATCTTGGGATTTGTTTATCCTCAGATTTCAACTGCGCGCGCCGGAACCTTTGAAGTCCCTGCCAAAATGGAAGGGCGCACAGGTGTATTATCGACATTCAAACCAACACTGACTGACAATGAATTCACGGTAGAAATTCTCAAAACAGTTCGTGGCGAAGGTGGGTTACAAAACCTGTTTGAAGCTGACATAGTGGTTTCAGGTGGCAGGGGAACTACCGGCGATGGTTTGGAATTGATTAAGAAACTGGCTGATGCATTGAGAGAACAGGGTGTAAAAGCAGAATGGGCTTGCAGTCGTGTAGTAGTTGATGAAGGATTTGCAGAATATGCACATCAGGTTGGACAAACAGGAAAAACGATTCGCCCGAAAGTATACATTGCAGTGGGTATTTCAGGAGCAATACAGCACCTTGCTGGCATGAAGGAGTCCGAAAAAATCATTGCCATTGACCATAACCCCAAAGCATCCATTTTCCATTTTGCTGATTTTGGAATTGTTGGCGAATACCAGGATATTTTACCAGAATTGATTGAAAGGGTAAAGGGTGGTTTTACATTCGGTATTGAGCCGAAAAAGCAATTGTAGTTATGGGTAATGATTTTGGCAGAGTTACAGTGACTGTTCATCGGAGGAACAGAATAATCCATCTCTCGCATGGATCAGATTCATTTCTGACTGATTTTGTTCTAATCGTTGCTAAGTTTCTTTTCCTTTGCCCCTTTGATACAGGCATTCATGAAAGATTGATAGTCAATGAATTGGCTGTACAATAGTTTGAAAGAAGAGCAGTCCGATCCGGACCGGTCCAGCGGACAACGTTCTTTACGTACTTCTTTCATTAAACCCGAATTCCAAATGTCCAAAAATGAATCATCGCAAACATTACCCAATGCATTCTCATCAAAAAGGCAATATTTGACATCCCTGTTTGAATCAATGTAAGCTGCAACCGTGCCGCATGGACAGGACTCCTTAAATGAATTAAAATATTGACTGTCAATTGATAAATTTGATCGGCCCGGAAGTGTGTACAAGCAAGGCTGGGTAATTTCAACAACCGTTTTGTTCCCTTTTGACGACTGGATTAAGTCGTACTGGGCATTTGCCATCTCTTCACCTGAAATGAGTTCATGAACCAATCTCCCTTTTGCCCGCCCATCGGGGAACAAAACCCTGAATTTGAATTTTGAAACGCCAAGTGACGAAACAAACTGGTAGGTTTTGACCACATCATTCAAATTTGAATGGCACAAGGAATACCTGACAGAAACATCCATCCCGGCTTTAATGGCAATTTCAATGGCTTCAATAGTTTTGTTGAATCCCATACCATCGTCGCGCAACCAGCTATGAAAAGTATCCCATTTATTCTGATAATCATCCTCGTAACCAGAATCGCCCGATGAATCGAGACCGATTTGAATCCTCGTAACACCTGCCTCTTTCAATTCTTTGCATATTTCCACATTCAATTCCTATCCTCTTGTAACCAGCCGGACCCTTACCCCTAAAGACTTTGCGAACCACAAGATATTCAGCACCTTATTAATTTCATTCAGCGGCTCTCCGCCTGTCAGTGTGATCCTATCCATTTCCGGGTTTAACGTATGTACCTCTCTTATGATTTGGATGAAATCATCTGACGAAAGCCGGTCGATATCTTTTCCTGATTGATTGTAACAGTGCCTGCGAGCCACCATTACATTTACGGGTAACTGCAAATCTAAGTTCGTCTGGTATAATAGGTTGTGCTTCCGTGAATTACTTCCTTTAAAATCCGCTTACTTCCCTTTTATACTCTTTGGGAAGTCTAAAGGATTCAATTGTCCATCAATAAATTGTCAGGAAAAATTACTTTGCATCGAATTGATTCTTTTCGTAACTTTATACACTGGTAGCTGATAAAAATATGAAATAAAAGTACAAATTTTTGCAGACAACCTATTCTCAACCAACGAATAATGTGGTTCGCTGAATTGCTTTACAACAACCTTAAAAATGGCATCGAAACCTGACCAACTGACAAAGCAGATGCGTTCGAACGTTTTCCTCCAAATGTTCTAAACAAGAGGATGGAAATACCGTACTTTTTGCGGTGTCTTCGACTTTTCAGATATAAGTCTTAACCCTTTAGGGAGGAGAATATCTTGAATCGTATTTTAGAAACTTGAACAAAGGATTCAGAAAAAAAAGTCATGTATGAGGAAGAGAAAAAGTGCATGTTGGGTAGGAATTTCCACCTAAACAAATGGTTTCTCGACTTTACTGGCGAAAACGGAGAGACAATGATTTTCTATGTTGTAAAACTTACATGGCATGGTTTGACAACTACTTACACGAGTTGGTTACGTTATGATAAAACATCCGGAGTACGCCTGAAATCCAGATTTCGCAATGTTCAGTTTCCGGAGAGGCACAATAACCTGATTAGTTGGAGCGATTCAAAATTCGGAGTATCAGGAACGTGGGAGTCCTTGGCTGAAACGATTCAAACCCGTTTATTTGATTTGGAAGAAGGTTACTTTGATTGGAAATGCGACCAGCCTGCCTCAAAAGTCCAATTGCGAATAAATGACCGGGTGTTGGAAGGAAGAGGTTATGCGGAACAATTAATTCTCACCGTTCCACCATGGAAAATTCCGATGGACGAATTGCGTTGGGGTCGTTTTGGTTCGGATGGAATCAACATTGTTTGGATTGAACTCACAGAAAAAGAGAAGCGGCAATGGCTTTGGCTGAACGGAGCGAAAATAGAAAACTGTATCATTGAAGATGATCACATTACAATGCCGGCCAAAGACCTGGTCTTGAAGCTTGATCGTGGAGTCGTACTTGAATCGGAGAAAAAGACTTTTCGGTAGTTGCGAAACTGATCCGCTACATTCCGGGATTCAGCAAGTTAATACCTTTAAATTTCTTAATGGCTGACGAAATTAAATGGCTCAGTAAAGGGGAGTTTCAGGCACAAGGCAAGACGATTGCCGATGGAATGGCGATACATGAACTGGCAAATTTCAAAGCTTTTCAACCATGATTCTGAAAGTGGAAAATATTTCCAAAGCCTTTGGGAAGAACAAAGTCCTACAGAATGTCTCCTTTGAAATGAATTCATCTTTATTATATGGAATTGTAGGCGAGAACGGATCGGGAAAATCAACGCTTTTGAAAATCATTGTTGGCGAATGGAAACCGGACCATGGAAATATACTGGTTGAAGGCAGAGTTGGGTATTGCCCGCAGAAAACATTGCTATTCTTTCAACTTACAGTAGATGAAAATTTAAGGTACTTCGCTGCAGCCTATGAAATGGGAAATGCGGAACTATTCAGCCGAAGTGAATCATTGATGAATATTTTCAATTTCAGAAAATACCGAAAGGAGAGAATTTCCAATTTAAGCGGCGGAACACAACAAAAACTGAATCTTGCGATTGCGCTGCTCCATCAACCTAAATTGTTGATTCTCGACGAGCCTTATAATGGGTTTGACCGGGATACTTACTTTAGGTTCTTGGATTATACGAATCAGCTTCGGAAGGAGGGGTGTGCCATACTTGTTGTCACACATTTTCTCCCTGAAAAGGACCGGTTTGACAAAATTTTTAACCTTGAAGAAGGAGAGCTAATATGAGCGCAAAGAGAATCATAACCGCACTTTATATGGTTTTGAGAATGCTGCTTAGGCGAAGAATCATTCTTGTCGTGCTCGTGGTTATTCCTGTTGTATTTCTTACCATCGTTGAATTAACTGCTCCGACAAGGTTTATCCCATTCAGGCTTGCTTCACTTGATACAAGCGTTTTAATAAGAGAAAGCCTGAAGAAAATTGCCCTGGTATTTTTTGCCGTAACCTCTTCCGGCTTCCTTGTATCTTTGCTGGCACTCAATCTCGTTCAGATCGAAAACGATGTTAACCGCCGGCTTGTTATCTGCGGGTACAATCCTTTTGAACTGCTGATTTCCAGCTTGCTTGCCCTTCTCCTGATGATTCTGACAATAGCTGTTTATATTGGTTTGCTCATCAACTCATTCGTTTCAGTAAGGCATCTTCCAATGTTGATTTTCAATAAATTTACGGGTAAATTGTAATTCTTTGGTAAGAAATTCCAAAATTGAAAAACAAATAAGATGAAAACCTTTTAAATTGAAATGAGAGTATTACTTTTATATTTTCAGCGCAAATTAAATTTAAACTCAAATAATTAAAAACTATGCAAAACAGACGGGATTTCTTAAAAATTTCAGCTGCAGGATCGGTTGGTATGATGTTATTAGGTGCTGCCGGATTAAAATCAGGTAGTGCGATTGACCGCAAAAGCTTTGGTGTTGGTCTCCAGCTTTATAGTATTCGTGATGCGATGACAGCTGATGTTCCCGGGACATTGAAAAAAGTTTCGGCCTTGGGCTACGTAAATCTTGAACTTGCGAATTATGCGGAAGGCAAGTTTTATGGTTACGCACCCAAAGAATTTAAGAAGATTGTTAAGGACTTAGGCATGGTATGTTATAGTAGTCACTCGCAGGTTGAGTCAGCAAATATTACCATGGATAAAGCTAAACTAATGGCTGAAGCACATGCCGAAATTGGCGTTAAGTATTGTATTAAACCCTGGATTGAAGAGCCCGACCGTAATGTCGAATCATATAAAAAGATGATTGCAGACTGTAATGAAGTGGGTAAAATTATGAAAGGCGTTGGTATTCAGTTCGGATATCATAACCACAATTTTGAATTCCTCAAGACCAACGGTATAGTACCTTACTATGACATTTTCTTAAAGGAGATGGATGCTGATCTGATCACGATGGAATTAGACCTTTTCTGGGCTTGTAAAGCTGGTCAGAATCCGGTAGAGATGTTCAAAAAGTATCCTGGTAGATTCCAGCTTCTCCATTTTAAAGATATGAAGACAAATCAGCCACCGTTCTTTACCGTGATAAAAGATGATATTTGCAGTGTTGGCGAAGGTGTGATTGATTTCAAGAAGATCCTCGCAGCAAAAGCCATTGCCGGAACGAAATGTGTCATCGTTGAAGATGATAATCAAGGTAATGGAAAACCTTTTGAAGGGATTGAAACCAGCATCAAGAATGTTACTACAAAAATCCTAAAATAAGATTGAAAACCTTTAAAGGTCCAGACCAATCGGTTTGGACCTTTTTTTTGGCTATTTAAATTTCTTTAATAACTCTTTTACTGCATCCTTGTGTACCGTAAATCCCATCATTTTCAGTTTGATGTAATCTTCGTGAAAGAAATAATACCCGAAATTAGGATTGTCTGAACCTACATTTCTTGATCCGGAACTTGAATCCTTGATGAGGAACCAATCTTTGCCGGAACCCTTGTAATTTTCGAGGTAGCCAATCAGTTGCATTCCATGATCATCGGTGGTTGTTTCGTTCGAAAACCTGAACTGACGGGCATCTTCATTGATATAAGCTGAAGGAATGTCATAATCAGGAATCAAAGCACAATTGGTTTCGCGGCTGAAACCCGATTCAGACACATCACCACCAATGCTCATCGTATACCCGCTTTTAATGGCTTTTTTGAGCGCATCCATAAAATCATCAAGCGGAACATTGTAGTATTCTTTATTGTGCCACCAGTTGTCTGTCACTTTGTATTCAACCTGCTGCCAGTAAGGTTCCTGCTTGTACGATAGGATTTCCACATAATCATCCGGATTGATTTTCAGGTAATCTTTAAGATAAGTTTTTGGTGTGAAAGTTTTGCCATCCACCACAAATTCGGTTGGCGGAACTCCAATGTAGTGGTTCATAATTGATTTGATGGTTTCCAAACCATATTCTACATTCCAGGCATTCGATGTTTTCATTGAATTCAGGAAAGCGGTCATCTCTTCCACCATTTTTGCATGACTGTGAAACTTCCGTCCATCGATTAATCCGGTGAAGGATTCATCGGGAACAGCGCCATAAATTTTCATGATACGGGCCACCGCATTACCTTCTGATCCTTCAGAGAATACTGAGTTTCCTCTCTTTTCAATAAACCGGCGGGCTTTTTCGATGTATTCACAATACGCAGTATAAATCTCAGAAATTTCTACTTTTTTGTTTTGCAGGCGCAGCACTTCCGATTCGTAGAAGGAGGTCGTTGAAAAGCTCCAGCAAGTTCCGGCATTTCCCTGCGACTGGGTTGTATTGCTCCAGACAGTTTTGTACAAAGCCTGATTGTTAGGTAAATTCATGCCTGACTGATCCATCACAAAGCGCTTGTACGGTTCTTTTTCTGCCTGTTTTTCTTCAATGGCACTCACATCCTTCAGAATCGACTCGATGTAAAAACCTTTACCTTTCACTTCCGTAATTATTTTGCCTTTGCTTACATTTTGGGCCAGACTATTTAAAGTCAGCACGGCAAACAAACCAATGGTTAACAATATTTTGTTCATTTTTCTGGTTTTTTTTGAAGTGCGAAATATAGATCAAACTTTTCAGGTTCTTGCTGAAGAATATCAGGTTTTAGGCGTGGTGCTAAAGGGCCGTTGTGGCTGAAGATTTTCGGTTTTTTGGGCACCTGTTCCAACGCTTAAATAGTTTATATTCTGGTATTGATAGGTGCAACTATTTACTTTTGAATTTACCCTATGAGCCCAATTCGTTCATTTGGTGTAAAAATTCAACTAAAGTTAAATAAGAAACAGCTATAGGATTTCTTGTTTTTTTAGTTTACATTTATAGACCGATAAACAAAATAAGTTAAATTTTTAACAATACAGGCCTTATGAAAACGACAGGAATACTTCTTTTAATCTTATTGTTCGTCCCATTTCTATCAATTGCAGGAGATATTTATGGAACAATAAAAGGGGATGATGGAAAACCATTGATTAATCAGGTTGTCCAAATCATGCAAAATGACAAAGTATTGGCCTCCGCAACAACTGATGCAAACGGCTACTTTACAGTAACATTAAAAGAAGTAGGGAAATTTAAACTTGAAGTTGCCGGATACAAGGATGCTAGTTTTGAGGTTTTTTCCTCAAACAAGTCAACTCGTTACAATTTATTGATGAACAAAGCTGGTGACAAATGGATACTGAAAAGCCTCTAGTTCCCAAAAAGGAAAAACGCGATTTATGGGATAAGATACAAATTGTCATGCAACCTATTGGTGGCCTGATTACCGCGCTGACAATAGCATTGGTAAGTTATTATGGTTCTTCATATCTGAATAACAAACAGAACAATGAAGCCAAAATAAGTCTCTATACTCAATTGATGAGCAGTCGGGAACAATCAGAAAGCGCCCTAAGGAAAGATATGTTCAACTCGATTCTTGGTACCATTCTAAAAGATTCCCATTCATTGGATGAAAATATCCTGCAACTCGAATTGCTGGCCTATAATTTCCATGAGTCGCTCAACCTGATGCCCCTTTTTGTTTACATGAGCAGGCAAATTGCTTTAGAAAAAAACATCCAGCTCAAAACAGATTACCAGAAGCGGTTGTATAAAATGGCGGGCGATGTTATTTCGAAGCAAATTTCGAGCCTTGAAGGTGCCGCTGCCAGGGAGACGATGTTTATTAGTTTTCCTGGTGATTCCATCAAGTATAAACCTGGACTTTCTCAGGATTTTGCGATGGATTGGAAAGATTCTAAGGTGTTTTATGATACGATCAAAGTTGGAAACACAAATAGTGTTTATAAAAGAGTTGTATTTCTAAAAGCCTCTGGATTTAATGTGGACGAAAAAACTGTGAATGTGAGGCTGGATATTGAAACCTCACTAAACAACAAGTTTATTAACATGGTAACTCAGGAATTCACGATAGATTATTTTCAGTTTCCAATGATTGACAATACGCGCCTTTCCAATGATATGCGTTGTGCAGTAGTGATGCGTGATTTCAGCTTTCCCAATTTTGTCGAAGTGGATATTCTTTATTTTCCTGGTTCTCATTCAAGCCTGAAAGAAAAACCTTATTATGATGATGTTGTGAAAAAGCTTTTAATGAACAAAGAGGGTAATTAATATTGAATTCGTGTTTGATCACTGCCGTCGGTTTTCGGAGAGTATAAAACAAAAAAGGCTGAAATCATTCGATTTCAGCCTTTTTAAGCTCCCCTTTCATTCGAAAGTTGCAATAGATTCAATTTCTTGTTAGTGATCCAAGATAAGCTTTAATCTGTTGTTATATTGGTCAATAGATGTGATTCAAGTCTAAATAATTTAGAAACGATGGCCACTGGCAAAATTTCACACGCATTGTACGCGATTATTCGGATGAACGAAAAGGATTTGTTATTTGGAAAGATTTGCTTGAAGAAATATTGGTGTAAATTTCAAATGCAGTGAAAGCATAAATCAATTGTATTTCTATCGTTTGTTAATTGTTTTATTATTGTTATATTTGTATTGACCTGTTTGATAGTAATATTTAGGGTGAAAGGTTAAATCGTGAATTTGCGTTCGTTAATTCATTAAAGTAAATATATCAAATGTCAGAAGCCAGATTTGTACATTATGATTTGAAGTTAGTAGAACCGTCGTTTAGTTCTTCGCTGACTGATTTAATCATTGAATTAGATTATTTACGTAAGAAACCTCTTGGTGGTTCAACGCACCCAAAAGTGTTCTTTCAGTTGAAACACATTTTTCATACGTTGGAAAGTATTGGTTCGGCCAGAATTGAAGGAAATAATACAACCATTGCAGAATATATTGAAAATAAACTAGAAAAGTCTGAAAATGTTCCTTCGGGGATTAAAGAAATTCAAAATATTGAGAATGCGATGTCTTTTATTGAGGAGAATGTAAAGGATTATCCGATTAACAGAGCTTTTATATGTGAAATGCAAAAGATGGTTGTTGACGGATTGTTGCCTCCACCCAATGGCGAAGGTGACTATACTGCAGGAGAATATCGGAAGATTAATCTGAAAATTAATAAATCAAATCATCAACCTCCTGATTGGATAAGGATTGAAGATTACATGAAAGAGTTATTTGACTTTATTCAAAAGGATGATAGTACAAAGTATAACCTGCTTAAAGCGGCAATTGCTCATCATCGATTTGTTTGGATACATCCTTTTGGTAACGGTAATGGAAGAGTGGTTCGCTTGTTAACTTATGCGATGCTAGTCAAAACAGGATTTAATACTAATGTTGGAAGGATAGTAAATCCAACAGCTGTATTTTGTAGTAATAGAAATGACTATTACAATCACCTGTCAGAAGCCGACACCGGAACTGATGCCGGTATATTGAGTTGGTCAGAATATGTACTAAAAGGGTTAAAAGAAGAAATTGAAAAAATCGATAAGTTAACGGACTATGATTTTTTGAAGAAGGAGATATTGCTACCTACAATTAGTTATTCATTAGATAGGAAATACATTACGGATATAGAAGCTAAGATTTTGAAAAGGGTCTCCGAAAAACAGGTTGTTCAAGCATCGGATATTAAAGAATTTTTTATCGGCAAAGCTGATGCTGAGGTTTCCAGACAAATCAGGAGACTTATTGATAGAAATATGCTTGTTTCCGAGAAGGAAGGATCTAGAAAGTATGTTATTAGATTTGATAACAGTTTCCTTCTTCGAGGTTTCATCAAATCGATAGGAGAAAAAGGTTTTCTGCCGATGCGGGATATGATCTAATCATCAATTTTACTGGAAGCCACCCCAAAATCTAACAATTCTCATTGTCAAAAGGGGAGAGTTGCAACCATGTCGTTCACCGCACCGATCCGTGTATTGCTTAAGAGTACCAAGCTCTTAGAAGAGTGTAAAAACAAAAAGGAGGTCGATTTCGACCTCCTTTCCTGTATGGCTCCTCAGGTAGGACTTGAACCTACGACCTACGGATTAACAGTCCGCCGCTCTAACCAACTGAGCTACTAAGGAATACATTTAATATTTGCCTTGTCACTTATTTCTTCTAAGGCGTTGCAAAAATAGTAAGATTTTCAATAATCTGAAATATATTTGTAAAATAATCTGAAAATAATCTTTGTAATGAGTAATTTGAAAATACTGGGAATTGGGAATGCGCTTGTTGATATTATGGTCTTAGTTGATGATGATCAAATTATCAGCTATTTAAATCTGCCTAAGGGTGGAATGACGCTGGTGGATGGTGACCTTTCGGCCATGATTCAAAAAGAGATTTCACATATGGATATTAAAATTGCCACAGGTGGTTCTGTCGCAAATGCCATAAATGGGATCGCCGGGCTTGATGTTGCGTGCGGATTTGTTGGTACAATCGGACGGGATGACCTTGGTTTGTTATTCAAAAACGATATGCTCAAACGCGGAATCGAGGTGAAGCTAAAAGAAAATGAGTTTCCGACCGGTCGTGCAGTCGGTTTTGTGAGCCCGGGCGGTGAACGAACTTTTGCGACTTACCTTGGCGCTGCCGTAGAAATGGGACCCGATGATATAAATCCGGAGCTATTTGCAGGTTACGATCTGTTTTTTATAGAAGGTTACCTGGTTTTTAACCAGCCTTTAATTATGGCTGCTGCTTCGGCTGCGAAATTGGCGGGACTTACAATTGCTCTCGATCTTGCCAGCTATAATGTAGTTGAGGCCAATTTGGATATTTTAAATGAATTGGTTGATAACTATATAGATATAGTATTTGCAAACGAGGAGGAAGCAAAATCATTTACCGGATTGCAACCCGAAGAAGCACTTAAAAATCTGGCCACAAGATGCGATATTGCAGTTGTAAAAGTTGGAAAGGAAGGTGCCTTTGTCAGGCAAGGAGATCGGGAATGGCATATACCTGCATTTGAAACTACTGTGATCGATACTACGGGTGCAGGGGATTACTTTGCTGCAGGTTTTTTGGCCGGACTGGCAAATGGATGTGATCTTGGGAAATGCGGTGTAATTGGGTCAATAATGGCCGCAGAGGTAATACAAGTTGTCGGTGCGGAGTTGGATGACAGCCGGTGGGCAGAAATAAAAAAACTGGCTGAATTGATTTAGACAATTTATAGTCTCCAGTAAGTATTAAAAAGGCCACTGATGCACTCAGGTCTTGTCACCAACTCTTCAGAACCTGAGGCAAAGCAGGCAGAGCGGCCCACTAAAATCACAGAACAATGTGCAAACTTGTCAGAACAGCGCGGTAACATCACAGAACAGCGTATGAACATGACAGAGCAGCAGGCAAACATGACAGAGCGGCAGGTGAAGAGGGCAGAACGGCCCACTAACATCGCAGAACAGCATACAAACTTGATAGAACGATGTGCAAATCTTACAGCGCTAACTCCTAACCTGATAGAACATCGCTCAGATCAATAAAATTCTTTTAAGAGGAACTATTTATCATGTAATCGGGATAAATAGTTCCTCTTGATTTTAGTGTTTCTATTGGACCACAATTTTTACTGTTTGACAGATATCACCTGAAGATGTTCCCAGGTGAAATAGAAAATCGCCGGGTTCTACCGTCCACCCCTTGCGGCTTTCGTCATAAAAGGCAAGATCGGATACTTTAACCAACAGCTCAACAGTTTTGGTTTCGCCGGGTTGTAAGAACACCTTTTCAAAACCTTTCAACTCTTTGGTCGGGCGCATGACAGAGCAAACCGGATCGCTCACATAAAGTTGTGCCACTTCAGCTCCTAATCTTGATCCACTGTTTTTGACGATGAATTTCACATGAACGATTTCATCTTTACCATAAATCATTTTATCAGTGTTCATCCCTGAAAGCTCAAAGGTGGTATATGATTGCCCATATCCAAACGGGAATTGCGGTACAATCTTCTTCGTGTCGAACCAGCGGTAACCCACAAGAATATCTTCCTCGTAATTAACCTTCAGGTTTCGACCGGGGAAGTTTCCCAACGCATGAGCAGGTGATTGCTCGAGGGAAACAGGTATTGTGAAAGGCATTTTGCCCGATGGATTTACTTTGCCACTAAGCACATCGGCTACCGCATTCCCGGCTTCCATACCTCCAAACCAGGCCCAAAGTATGGACGGAACGCGTTGAACGATACCGGTAAGTTCGACAGGCGAACCAGCAATTATAACCACAATTGTGCGTGGGTTTACCTTGGCCACCTCGCGGATCAACGTCTCTTGTCCGTAAGGCAATTTCATATCTTGTTTGTCAAACGATTCTGTGTCGAAATCGTGGTTCAGTCCGCCAAAAATAATGGCTACATCTGATTTTTTTGCAGCCTCAACGGCTTCATCAATCAGTTTCCAGTCTACTTTATTACTATTTGACTGACCAATATTGCTACCTTCTTTAAAGGCTGATTGTTTTTCGTAGCCCTGAACAAATCTGATTTTCAAGCTGCTTCCAAACTTTTTGGTCAGTGCTTCAAGCGGAGTGATTTCATACAAAGGCTTAATTTCTGAGCTTAATCCACCGCTCGTGTGTTTGCGGGTGGCGTTGTCGCCGATCACAGCAATCGATTTCAGTTTAGAGAAGTCAAGTGGTAAAACGTTACCCTTGTTTTGAAGTAATACAATCGCTTCGGCAGCCGAATTGTAAGCTGCTTTTTGATGCTCAGGCGTATTCATCGAACCCTTTTCTCGCGTTTTGTCACCGAGCATTTTTGTTTTCAGCATTACCCGCAACACGTTGGAAACTTTTTCGTTTACAATAGCAATTGGCACTTTACCCTCTTTGACTGCTTTGATTAGTGGATTTGCAAAATACCATTCATTATAATCCTTGATATCGGTGCCCATTTCAAGATCGAGGCCCGCCAGCGCTGCTTTCACTGTGCTATGAGCCGCATTCCAGTCAGTCATCAGGACTCCATTAAATCCCAGCTCTTTGCGGAGGATCTGGCGGTCGAGGTATTCGCTTTCGGAACACCAGTCGCCGCGGAACTTATTGTAGGCAGCCATCACAGTAAGCGCGCCACCTTCTTCTACAGCAGCCTTAAAGCCTGGCAGATAGATCTCGTGCAACGCGCGTTCGCTCATCGTTACATCAACCAGAACGCGGTTTTCTTCCTCGTTGTTGGCCAGAAAGTGTTTCACGCTGGCGGCAACATCTTTGGATTGAAGTGCTTTGATGTAAGGCACAGTCATTGCAGAGATAAGGAATGGGTCTTCACTCAGGTATTCGAAATTGCGTCCACAGAGTGGCGAACGGATAATATTGATACCCGGCCCGAGTAATACATCTTTTTTACGGAAACGCGCCTCTTCCCCAAGCACAATACCACGTTCTTGCGCAAGTTTTGGATTCCAACTGGCTGCCAAAGCCGTTCCCGGAGGGAAACAGGTGGCTGAATCTGTTGTCCATCCTGAATAACCCCAGTCGTGACGGTTAATCTCCGCACGAACACCGTGAGGACCATCAGACAAAGCCCATTCGGGAATGCCGAGACGTGGTATCCCGGTCACATAAAACTTGGAGTTACCATGAAGTAAACCCACCTTCTCTTCGATGGTCATCTTTTTGATCAGTGACTGGATCTTTTTCTCCAGAACGGATTCGGGGGTTTTGGCTTTTTGTGCCTGTACCGCTCCGCTTATCAGCAGAAAAAGTGAGAGCATTCTTAACATCGATTTTCTCATCTTAAATTCGATTATTGGATTTTATTCCTTAGGGTTTAAATTTTTTCAAACTGCGATCAGAAGAAAGTAATTCTTCTTCCCTTTTTGAACCAGAATGTATTTGTCTCCGATTAGTTTCGATAATGCTATTGTTTCGTCCGGACCTTCGACTTTTACTTTATTAACAGCTACTCCGCCTCCTGCAATAGTACGTCGGGCTTCCCCTTTTGATGGAAAAACGGAGGTTTTTTCTGCCAGCAAATCGATGATATTAATTCCGGTTTCCAATTCAGTTTTGGCAATTTCGAACTGAGGAACACCTTCAAAAACAGACAAGAAGGTTGCTTCATCCAATTTGCGCAAAGTTTCTTCGGTTCCTTTTCCAAAAAGAATCTCCGAAGCTTCGACAGCTAAATTGTAATCAGCCTCCGAATGAACCATGCAGGTAACTTCTTTGGCGAGAACCTTCTGAAGCTGGCGCAAATGTGGTGCTTGTTGATGTTCTTCAATGAGTTGATCGACCGTTTCTTTTGGCAAAATGGTAAATATTTTGATGTATTTTTCCGCATCAACATCCGATGTATTTAGCCAAAACTGGTAGAAAGTGTATGGTGATGTTCTCTCCGGATCAAGCCATACATTACCTGATTCTGTTTTTCCGAATTTTGTACCGTCGGCTTTTTTAATCAATGGACAAGTGAGTGCAAAGGCTTCACCACCTGCTTTCCTGCGGATAAGTTCAGTTCCAGTGGTGATATTTCCCCATTGATCGGAACCTCCCATTTGTAATTTGCAGTTCTTTGTTTCGTAAAGGTGAAGAAAGTCAGTTCCCTGTACGAGCTGATAAGTAAACTCGGTGAATGACATACCTGCTGCGCCGCTTTCGGGATCGAGCCGTTTTTTGACAGAATCTTTCGCCATCATATAATTGACGGTGATGTGCTTGCCAATGTCACGAATGAAATTCAGAAAGGTGAAATCCTTCATCCAGTCGTAATTATTGACCATCTCAGCAGCATTTTCGCCTTTTGATTCAAAATCAAGAAACTTCGAAATCTGAACTTTCAGGCATTCCTGGTTATGACGCAATGTTGGCTCATCCAGAAGATTACGTTCCTGTGATTTGCCAGACGGATCGCCGATCATGCCCGTTGCACCACCTACCAAAACGATGGGTTTGTGCCCTGCAAGTTGGAAATGTTTGAGCATCATTACGCCTACGAGGTGCCCGATATGCAAAGAGTCAGCGGTTGGGTCAATCCCCACGTAAGCCGATGTAACCTCTTTTTTCAACTGTTCTTCCAATCCGGGCATCATGTCATGGATCATGCCTCTCCAGGTCAATTCTTCAACAAAATTCATTTTGTATTGTAGTTAAATAATTATAATTCAATTTTATAGCTAAATCCGGACAAATAATTGAACCTGCTGCAAATGATTAATTTGCTGTATGTTATTAAGAATCGAAATAGTCTGCAAAGATACAATTTCCGATTTAAATGATTTTTTCTTTTTTTGCTATTGAAGGTGTTGTAACTAAACAACTGAATTGAATTCCATTCCAATTCTGTGAATACCTTCAATTATTTTTATTCGTTGTGCAGGACGTGGAATCCTATGACCGGTTGTATAATGTCCTAGTTGGCGTTCATTGATTCCTGTAACACGAGCCAAAGCCGAACGGGTAAGAATACCATCGAAATAGTGAAGCAGCGCTCTTATATTCAATTCGAATTCTAATTCGTAATCGGCTTGTAATGTTTTAGGTATCTCGTCTCCATCAGCCTTCATTGCCTCTAAATGCCAGACTAACGATTCGGTATATGCTTTTTTTACGCCTTCCAAGGTTTTGTGGGTAGCCACGCAGCCAGGAACCTCATTGCTTCCGGCGCCATAGTTATCCAACCAACTTATTTGAACTTTAATCTTTTCCATGATTATGTATTTTGTTACGGATCAGATTATCTCCAACCCGCTTGTTTAAAAATAATGTTTAAAATGAACTGTTCCAGAGTATCGCTGGGTTTACCATTTACCGTGACTTTACCTTTTTTAGTTGGGTGTTTATATTGTCGATGACTTCCTTTTTGATTCTGCAAATACCATCCGTCATCGCTAAGCATTTTCAGAATTTCAAAAACCTTTAGCTTCTTCATCTGCTGTTTTAATTAGACGCAACAAAGATAGTATGAATACTATCAATTGGATCATTCCTTTTTTTTAAATTTTTAAGTGAATCAAGTACTAAATCGTGGGGCACTCAGTTTAATTTGGCTTGGCCAAACAATCTCCTTCAGTATTTCCGGAATGGTTTGTGGTTATACATCCGGATTATGATTTCAGTTTTAAATGTGCTATTTTTCGGACTTCAAATACAATTCAAATGAAAATGACCGGATTTCAAATCAAATCGATGTTGCTGTTGGCCATCGTATTCCTGATGACATTTCATGGGCAGGCACAGCATCGTCTTGTGTTGCTTCATCCAACAGTGAGCAACATCGAAAATATGGAATGGATGGTTGAAAATAGGATCATCGACATTCCTGATGTTGAGATGGTGGGTGTTTACTATGCGAAAGAAGCTTATGATTATTCTGCCTCTGAAAAGTACCTGACTGAACATTCGCTAAAGAATTACCAACTTCGTAAAGTTGAGGGTGATCTTAAACCAGGGGATATTTACCGTGAAAACAGTTGTACCCCGGCTTTCCGAAAATTGTTTGAAGAGTCAGATGCGGTTCTTTTCTTTGGAGGTCCGGATATACCGGCAGCTATTTACGGTGAAGAGCAAAACCTACTGACAGTTGTCACCGATCCGTATCGACATTATTTCGAGACCTCGTTGTTTTTTCACTTGATTGGAGGGAGTCGAAACGTGGACTTCAAACCATTTTTAGCAGAAAAACCAGATTTTATCATCCGGGCTTTTTGTCTGGGTATGCAAACCATGAATGTGGCAGCCGGAGGAACACTCGTTCAGGATATACCGCTGGAAATTTATCATTTAAATACGTTGGAAAAAGTTGCCGCTCAACCCGTTGAAAACCAACATCGCAGTTATACGACACCATTGTATCCACTTGATGATCTTTGGGGCGGAAATTTTCATCCAATCAGTATCTCAAAATCCGGGTATCTCAGCGAAATTGCCGGGCCTTCGGGTGTCACTATGCCTAAGGTGTTGAGTTATCATCATCAGGCTGTTGGTCAGATTGGGGCAAGTCTGACCGTAATCGCAACATCAATTGACGAGAAGGTGATTGAAGGATTGCAACACGTTAAATTTAAGAATGTTGTAGGTGTTCAATTTCACCCCGAACCTTCGGTGCTGTATAATTCCGAATCAAAATTAATGACCGTAGCCGGGAGTCCTTTCTCTCCCAATGAGCTATTGGTCAAATCTAACAGCCTCTCATTTCACAAGTCGTTCTGGAAAGATTTTTCCGAAAAAGTGAAACAAAACAAGAAGGTTGAAAAGAATTAGAGGGGTAAACTAGATGGTAATGCTTTTGAATGGTGGAGGGGGCGTTTGCACTTTTTCAGCTTTCAGGAAAGGAAGTATATTGGGTGCCATGTTTTCAATCGGACCATACAGCCTTGATTCCAACTTTGATTTCTCAGGTATGATTGTAATCGTAAAATTCTCAATTTTTGAGATAATGATCATCAGAATACTCAGGATAAATGCTGCTTTTAAAGCTCCGAAAATACCACCTGCAATTCGGCTGAAAATACTGAGTGCGATGGCTTGTATGAATTTTTCGGTAAGTGTCGCAATCAGATGAACCACAATGACTACAAAAATAAAAATCAGGATAAATGCCGCCAGTCGCATGGAGTCGTTGCTCCATGTCAGGTATTTTGACAACCATTGCTGAACAAGACCTGAAAATTCAACACCGGCCCATATTCCCAATATTAATGAGACGATTGAGGCCAGTTCAACAAAAAAACCATTGACGAAACCCTTGATAGTAGCGCCAACAATAAGAATCACAAGAACGATATCTAACACATTCATGAGAAGAATTATTTTAAATTTGTAGCAATAAATTTATTAAAATTATCTTAAGCACTCTGCTAATTTGCGGAAAATTACTAAATTTAATCCGAATAATTCAAATTATTAAAGAGCATGGCCATTGTCAATTCGATTATCAACTGGATCAACTATAAACGCATTTACGAAATCGATCTCTACAGGGAACATGCCCGCGAGATACAGGAGGAGGTGCTCTTTAATCTACTGAATACTGCAAAAAGTACCGAATGGGGTGAAAAATACGATTACGCAAACACTAAATCATGGGAGTCCTATAAAGAGAATGTACCAGTCAGCCGATATGAGACAATTGAACCTCTTATCAACCGTATGATTCAGGGTGAAAGAAATGTTCTTTGGCCTGGTTCAATGAAATGGTTTGCCAAATCTTCGGGAACAACCAATGCCAAGAGTAAATTTATTCCTGTTTCGAAAGAATCGCTGGACGATTGTCATTTCAGAGGAGGGAAAGACGTGCTTGCCATTTACTATCGCAATTACCCGGAAGCTTCATTGCTTTCAGGTAAAAGTCTGACTTTGGGCGGTAGTCATCAGATGTCAAATATGAGTAATAACGCCTATTATGGTGATCTTTCTGCGATTATGATAGAGAATCTTCCATTTTGGACCGATTTTCATCGCACACCACCTACTGATATCGCCCTGATTCCTGAGTTTGAAGAAAAGATTGCACAAATCACCAAAACGGCCATCAACGAAAATGTTACTTCGCTTGCCGGGGTTCCTTCGTGGTTCCTGGTACTTTTACGGTACATTCTTGAATATACCGGCAAATCGAATATCCTCGAAGTGTGGCCCAATCTTGAACTTTTCATGCATGGAGGAATTGCCTTTGATCCGTACAGGGAGCAATATAAACGCATTATTCCTTCAGCAACAATGAATTATATGGAGACCTATAATGCGTCGGAGGGTTTCTTTGCAATTCAGGACGATCCCGGAAGTGCTAATATGCTATTGATGCTGGACTATGGTGTCTTCTACGAGTTTATCCCGGCATGCAATGTTGAGGATGAGTATCCGGTAACAATTCCGTTGTGGGAGGTGGAGATAGGAGTCAATTATGCGATGGTGATCTCCACAAATGGAGGACTTTGGCGCTACATGATTGGCGATACGGTGAAGTTTTCCTCCAAAGATCCTTATAAACTGAGGATTACTGGCAGGACAAAACATTTTATCAATGCTTTTGGCGAAGAGGTGATTATCGATAATGCAGAAAGAGCCATCAAAGAAGCATGCATGGCTACAGGTGCAATTATCAGTGATTATACGGCAGGGCCGATCTTTATGAGCGAAAGTCAGGCAAAAGGGGCTCACGAATGGCTGATAGAATTTGATACGAATCCTGACAATCTGGAAAAGTTTATAAAGATTCTTGATCTGAAATTACAGGATTTAAACTCAGACTACGAGGCCAAAAGACACAAAAATGCCACCCTCGAAATGCCACATGTATTGGCTGTTGCCGCCGGAACTTTTATACAGTGGATGCGCGAACGCGGAAAGGTGGGTGGTCAAAATAAAGTACCACGATTGTCAAACAACCGGGAATATCTCGATGGTTTGCTTCGGATTCATGAGACATTAAAATAAAAACTAAATACAAGTATGAAAAAAGAAGCTGCTACAATGCACATCGCAATTGCCGGAAATATCGGGGCCGGGAAAACCACCCTTACGGGAATTCTAGCCAAACATTTCGGATGGGAAGCGCATTACGAAGAGGTGGACGGGAATCCATATCTGAATGATTTTTATCACGATATGCAGCGCTGGTCGTTCAATTTGCAGGTTTATTTCCTCAACAATCGGTTTAGTCAGATCATCGATTTCCGCCATTCCGGCAAAACAGTGATTCAGGATCGTACGATTTATGAAGATGCCGAAATCTTTGCACCTAACCTTCACGAAATGGGTCTGATGAGTACCCGCGATTTCGAGACCTATCACACGCTTTTCGACTTGATGGGAAAGTTGATTCAGGCTCCCGATCTCATTATTTATCTTCGTGCATCCATCCCAACGCTCGTTCAGCAAATTCAAAAAAGGGGGAGGGATTATGAAGAAACCATCCGGCTCGATTATCTGAAGCAACTGAACCAACGCTATGAAGCGTGGGCAACACGGTATCATCTTGGCAAAATGCTGATTATAAATATTGACGAACTTAATTTTGCTGAAAATAAAGAAGACTTGAGTAAGGTGATCGACCGTATCGACGCCCAGCTGCACGGACTTTTTTAGGTGGCAAGCTGAGTGTGAAAACAAGACAGCAAATTGATTTGTTTAGATTCTGTGTTGAATATTAGTTTTTTAGCACTGAAATAATTTTATCTATCTAACCCCGTGTAAGCGATTGCAGAGCGCTTATTCCGGGGTCAGATATGCAGCACAATCAGGGTGCATCTGCAGGTAAATTGAAACGATTTCTCTGTATGCGCCATTAATCGAAGCCTCTGCCATGTTCTAAGATAGCTAATTGGTTTAGAGATAGGAAAACGGGAAGAAAGTAAAAAAGAGATTATAAACAAGATTTGTAAACGAATAGTGAAAAATAGTTGCTTCCTGTAAGCTTAAACCTTCTTTTTAACTACTTCAATAACATATTTATAAGCCGGGTAATTCCGGCTTTTGTCATTTGTAGATCTCTAAATAATTCGTAGGATTATGCCAGAATTGAACTGTTGCAAACTTGCGGCAAAATTCTAAACTAATACCTCTGGATTGTTATGAAACAAATAGATAAAAAGAGCCGAAATTCCTTCTGTTTTGGTGAAGATACACTTACCGTTGGTTTGGCACTCCAAATGGCAGCCGGTAAAGTTGTCGGATCCATTGGTCCTTTGGCAACCGAAAGGATCGTGAAAAGCCGGAAAATCGTTGATGACATCGTCTCAAATCATGAAATAGTTTATGGCATCAATACCGGATTCGGTCCGCTTTGTACAACAATTATCTCGGAGGTTGATACCAAAAAACTTCAGCTTAACTTATTAAAGAGCCATAGTGTAGGAGTTGGTGATCCGATTAGTCCCGGGATTGCCAAACTGATGATGATCCTCAAAGTACACGCATTGGCGAAAGGTTATTCGGGCATTGAAATGAAGACGCTTGAGAGGATTTTATGGCATATTAATCAGGATGTTATACCTGTTGTTCCATCTCAGGGTTCGGTTGGCGCTTCGGGAGATCTGGCACCGTTGGCCCATCTCTTTCTCCCGTTGACTGGTCTTGGAAAGGTTTATTACAAAGGTAAAGTGACCGAAATGGCTTATCTTTTAAATAAACTTGGAATGGCTCCTGTGGAACTTGGTGCCAAGGAAGGCCTTGCACTTATCAATGGTACTCAATTCATTGCAGCGCACGCTGTAAAGGTTATAGAGCGATTGCAGAACTGCCTCGATAACGCCGATTTAATTGCAGCCATGAACCTTGAGGCCATGTTAGGTTCAGTGAAAACCTTCTCTTCCGAATTGCATGACTTAAGGCCTTATCCGGGAATAATTTATGTGGCTGAACGCATGAGAATGCTTATTGGAGAATCGGAGATTGTGCATTCACATAAAAACTGTTCACGACTTCAGGATCCCTATTCTTTGAGGTGCATTCCCCAGGTTCACGGAGCATCCCGAAATGCATGGCTTCACCTGAAAGAGCTGTTAAACATTGAGTTAAATTCGGTTACCGATAATCCGATTATTCTGGAGGATGGACGTTCGATCAGTGGCGGAAGTTTTCATGGACAGCCGTTGGCAATGGCGCTCGATTACGTCACCGTTGCAGCTGCAGAATTGGGGAACATTGCAGATCGTCGCATCTATTTGTCTCTCAATGATACAATTGAAGGTTTACCTAAACTGCTTATGCGCGAAACCGGGTTGAATTCCGGGTTTATGATTCCGCAATATACTACGGCCGCTTTGGTAAGCGAAAATAAAAGCTTGTGCTTTCCTGCAAGTGCCGACAGTATTCCTACCTCGTTAGGACAGGAAGATCATGTGAGCATGGGTTCGATCAGTGGCCGAAAAGCGCTGATGGTGATTGATAACCTTGAGAAAATACTGGGGATTGAACTTTTTTGCGCAGCACAGGGATTCGATTTCAGAAAACCACTCAAATCGGGCGGAATTATCGATGCGTGTCATCGGTTTGTCAGACAGACCATTCCTTTTGCCGAATCGGATCACATCATGTCAGAAGAAATGAATAAGGCGATCGATCTTGTCAAAAATAAAACGTTGGTGACTGTTTCCGGAAATGCAGCTAAAAAATTGAAAATCAATCTTAAAAACGAGCAACATGAACTATTCGGAATTTATTAAAAAATATGCCATCCATCCCAATTATAAAGCTCCGACAGGAAATGTGTTACATGCCAAATCGTGGCAGACGGAAGCACCTTTGCGGATGCTACTCAACAACCTCGATCGCCAGGTAGCTGAAAATCCCGAAGAACTGGTGGTTTATGGCGGTACAGGCCAGGCAGCGCGGAACCCTGAAGCTTTGCTGCAGATCATTAAATGTCTGCTCGAACTGGATGAAGATCATAGTTTGTTGGTTCAATCTGGCAAAGCAGTAGGTATTGTCAGAACCCACCCCGAAGCTCCCAGGGTTTTTATTGCAAACAGCAACCTTGTTCCGGCCTGGGCGACGTGGGATCATTTCGAAAAACTGAAAACCGAAGGGTTAATGATGTATGGCCAGATGACAGCCGGAAGCTGGATATATATTGGAACACAGGGAATTCTGCAGGGAACATACGAGACGTTTGTAGCCTGTGGCGAGAAATATTTCAAGGGTGACCTGAAACATAAATTGCTTGTTTCCGGTGGACTAGGCGGAATGGGCGGAGCCCAGCCTTTGGCCGCAACAATGGCCGGAGCAACATTTCTTGGTGTCGATATAGATCCCGAGCGCATAAAAAAGAGGTTAAACTCGGGATATATTGACCATATTTCTTATTCCTATGATGAGGCGATTGCTTTGGTTATGAATGCAAAAGAAAAAGGCAAGGCCATTTCTGTCGGGCTGGTGGCTGATATTGGTGATACGCTCGAACAGTTGCTGATTGACGGAATCGTTCCCGATGTTGTTACCGATCAGACTTCTGCCCATGACCCTTTGCATGGATATGTACCGAACGATCTTACGTTGCTCCAGGCAAAGGCGCTTCGGAAAGATGATCCGGAAAAATACAAGGAATTGTCGATGAAGAGCATGGCGCGACATGTCAGTTTGATGCTCGAAATGCAGCGACAGGGGAGTATTGTGTTCGATTATGGAAATAACCTTCGCGAAATGGCCAGACAAGGTGGCGAAATGAATGCCTTTGACTTCAACGGGTTTATTCCTGAATTTATCCGTCCGCTCTTTTGTGAAGGAAAAGGACCTTTTCGTTGGGTCGCATTATCGGGTGATCCTGAAGATATCCGAACAACCGATCGCGCGTTGATTGACGCATTTCCTGAAAACAAACATATAATCAGCTGGTTACAGAAGGCTGAATCGGGCGTTGAATTTCAGGGGCTGCCGGCAAGGATTTGCTGGCTGGGAATGGGCGAGCGCGAAAAAGCCGGAGTAATTTTCAATAACCTTGTGAAAGAGGGAAAGGTAAAAGCCCCAATAGTAATTGGGCGCGACCATCTCGATTGCGGATCAGTGGCGTCACCCAACCGTGAGACCGAAAAAATGATGGATGGAAGTGATACCGTTTCAGACTGGCCGCTGTTGAATTTGATGGCCAATACAGGTGGCGGTGCAACCTGGGTCTCCTTCCATCACGGCGGAGGAGTCGGTATGGGCTATTCACAACATGCAGGTATGGTAGTTGTTGCTGATGGAACCGAAAGGGCTGATGCCTGTATCCGTCGGGTGTTGTACAACGATCCCGCAATGGGAATATTCAGGCACAACGATGCCGGATATCCTGAAGCGCAGCAGAATTTGAAGAAATTTGATCTTGGTTTTAAATGAAATAAGGATTCCGGAAGATTGGAATCTTTGATAACAGCTTATTCAGTCAATTGTAAACCATGCTTAAAGCTAAAATAATCGGTCCCTTTTCCCAGCTTTTAACGATGGACAATATTCCGTTGAAAGGTAGTGTGAATGACACCCAACTTGAAATCATTCTGAATGGTGGGGTAATTGTCTGCGATGGAAAAATAGTGAAAATCGGGAATTTCGATCAGCTTTGTTTCGAGGTCGGAGATTTGGATATTGAACGTATTGAAAAAGATATGGTTGCAATGCCGGGAATGATAGATCCGCACACCCATATTTGCTGGGCAGGAAGCAGGGCAAAGGATTATGCGCTCCGGTTAGCCGG
This sequence comes from Mariniphaga sp., assembly GCA_025355585.1. Taxonomy (GTDB): domain Bacteria; phylum Bacteroidota; class Bacteroidia; order Bacteroidales; family Prolixibacteraceae; genus JAAFHB01. Next base: position 25,201 of record JANXZJ010000128.1, read on the forward strand.
GAAAAGTTACCTTGAAATTGCGCAGAGCGGAGGTGGAATAGGCGATACGGTGGCAAAAACAAGGACTGCAAGTGCAAACGAACTTGAAGCAATGCTTACTCAACGAGCAACTAATCATCTCCTTAATGGAATTACTACTATTGAAGTAAAAAGTGGCTATTGTTTAAACACCGAAGGCGAGATTAAATTGCTTGAAGTAATTCGGAATGTAAATCAAAAACTCCCGGTTGATCTTATCGCTACTTGTCTGGCAGCTCACATAAAGCCTGTTGACTTTATAGGCAGTTCCACGGATTATTTGAAAATAGTTGTTAGTGAATTGCTTCCTGAAGTAATGAAACGGAATCTTTCCAATCGGGTAGATATCTATATTGACAATGGGGCATTTACAAAAGGCGAAGCAAGAATATATCTTAACAATGCAAAGAATTTAGGGTTTGATCTGGCTGTTCATGGTGAGCAGTTCCAGGCTGGCGGGGTTTCATTGGCCTGCGAGTTGAGTGCTCTTTCTGTTGATCATCTTGAAATGGTTCAGGATCAGGAAATCAAAATGCTGGCGGCGTCTAAGGTGATTCCGATTGTCCTTCCAGGTGCTTCGCTGGGTTTAGGCTGTCAGTTTGCCCCGGCCCGGAAGCTTTTGGATGCAGGTTGTTCGCTTGCTGTTGGTTCTGACTGGAATCCGGGTTCGGCCCCAATGGGCGATCTTTTATTACAAACCGCAATTTTGGGTATCTTTGAGAAAATGACCATGGCTGAATCGTTGGCTGGCATCACTTTTAGAGCGGCGGCCGCACTTGGTTTGACTGACCGTGGCATTTTAAGAAATGGTTTACTGGCAGATATGATCGGTTTTCCGACCTCCGATTACCGCGAAATACTTTATAACCAGGGAAGTTTAAAACCTTCAATGGTTTGGAAAAGGGGAGAAATTGTGAAGGGGTGACTTTGAGAGGGAGTAAGATAGAGACTTAGAGAAGGAATCCATAATTTATTGACATATAGGTCATAACACTGAAAGTGTTAAATTTTAATAACCCCGGGTAAGGAGGAACGACGCAACCCGGAGTGAAAATAAAGGATAGACTTAAGGCGCATCTGGATGGCTAAATTGAAATATTAAAGTTGTATGCGCCGCAAATTGAAATTTAGGATAAGTTTAAAGCTATAAATATCAGAACGAAGTAGTTTATTAGAAAATAGATATAAGATTTAATTATGAAGCAACTAATCGAATGCGTCCCAAATTTTTCAGAAGGGCGTGATCTTTCAATTATAAAGCAAATAACCGATGTCATCGAAAGTGTTAATGGGATCAGGCTGCTGAATGTCGATCCGGGTTATGCGACAAACCGGACGGTCGTTACTTTCGTGGGTGAACCTGAGCAGGTTGTCGATGCTGCTTTCAGGGCGATTCAACGGGCTTCAGAACTGATTGATATGCGGTATCACAAAGGTGAACATCCCCGGTTTGGTGCGACGGATGTCTGTCCGTTTATACCGGTGTCGGATATCACAATGGAAGAGACCATTGAATATGCCCGGCTTTTGGCAAAACGAGTTGGAAACCAATTAAATATTCCGGTCTATTGTTACGAATTTGCTGCCTTTGAGGAGAAACGTCAGAGTTTGGCAAGTTGTCGTGCCGGTGAATACGAAGGGTTGGCGGAGAAGATGAAAACGGCTGAATGGCAACCCGATTTCGGTCCGTCGACTTTTAACGAACGTTCCGGGGCAACAGCTATCGGGGCAAGAAATTTCCTGATTGCTTACAACGTTAATTTGAATACAACCTCGGTGCGGCTGGCAAATTCGATTGCTTTTGATATCCGTGAAGCAGGCCGTATCAAGAGGGAAGGTGATCCCATCACAGGAAAAATCATCGTGGACGAACATGGCGAGCCTGTAAGGATTCCGGGGACATTGAAAAAAGTGAGGGCCATCGGGTGGTTTATAAAGGAATATGGGATTGCACAAATATCTATTAATCTGACAGATATTACGACAACTTCTGTCCACCAGGCTTTTGATGAGGTGTGCGAAAGAGCGCATGACCGTGGAATCCGTGTTACTGGTTCGGAGTTAATTGGGATGATCCCATTGCAGGCGATGCTCGATGCCGGAAAATATTTTCTCCAAAAGCAGCACCGGTCTGTTGGAATTCCCGATCACGAAATTATTAGGATTGCTGTGAAATCTTTGGGACTTGACGAATTGGCACCCTTCGATCCCGATAAGAGAATCATTGAATATTTTCTTAAAGATAAAGGCAGTAAGCTGATTGATTTATCATTGACTGATTTTGTCCACGAAACAGCCTCTGATTCACCTGCTCCGGGTGGTGGTTCTGTTGCCGCTTATGTAGGTGCGATGGGTGTAGCGCTGGGTTCAATGGTTGCTAATCTGACATCGCATAAAAGGGGATGTGACGATCGATGGGAGGAATTTTCCGTGTGGGCCGAAAAAGGAAAGGTGATATATGAAGAATTGTTGAAGCTGGTTGATAAAGATACAGAAGCTTTTAATCAGATAATGGAGGCTTTCAAATTGTCAAAAGAAACACCAGTTGAGATTGCTGCCCGGAAGAGTGCCATTCAGGCGGCTACGAAAAATGCAATTGAAATACCGTTTAGAGTGATGCAAATCTCCTATGATTCAATGGAAATAATTGAGGCAATGGCAGAAATTGGGAATCCAAATTCAGTGACCGATGCAGGAGTCGGGGCATTGTGTGCAGTAACCGCGGTATCGGGTGCATACCTCAATGTTTTGGTCAATGCCAAAAGTTTCAACGATCAGGAGGCGATTCAGACGATTATGAATGAAGCTGGTACAATAGAAGTTCAGGCTAAAAACCGCTGCGAGAAGATTCAATCCATCGTCAGGAAAAAACTTGATATTTGATAAAATTCAGATTCAAAGAACAATAACCCAATCCTATTTGTAACCTTAATATATTCTTAATATAAACTTCTTAAGATGGGGTTATCTTTGTCCAATTAATTTTGAATTAATGATGTTTGGTTCGAAGCTTAAATACTTCATGGGTAAATCATTAAGTGTTCTCCTGTTGATCCTCTTTTTAGGATATTACAGTAGTATCACCTTTTTTACCCACAGCCATATCATCAACGGGGTTGCGATTGTTCACTCCCATCCTTTTAATTCGGACAAAAGGGGAGATTCTTCCACTGCCCCTCATAATAGTAAAGAGTTGGTGATCATTCAACTATTGTCTGAGTTTTTCACTACATTTTTTGCGTTCTCTTTTGCAATCCTCCTCTTCCGTGCTTTATTGTATAAGATACCCCTCCTTTTTCCAAATGAGGGGTATGCAGAACCGGGTGGTTATTGCACATCTCCGCTTCGTGCTCCGCCTTTTGAAATGCTATTTCTAATTTAGAGTATTAATATATTATACTTCTGTTAGTTACGGTCCATTGCTTTTTGGAAAAGCAGTTTGGATGATTATGCATTTCAAAATAAATTAAAATGAAACAAGTTATGCTTATTTGTATTGCGTGGCTGGCTATATCATGTCATAACAATGCAACACCAGTATCCTCCGTAAATTATACCATCAACGGGGATACGACTATTATTCCCGAAAACTCCAATCTGAAAGAAAAGATTAAGACAATGCCTGTTAGTTCAGCGCTTTATAAGCATAAGTTATCAGCTTCGGGCGTCGTGAAGGCAATTCCCAACAATTATGCTCAGATTGCGTCACCTTTTGCCGGACGGATTATAAAATCATTTATCAAATTAGGTCAGCGTGTGGCTGTGAATGCTCCAATCTTTGAAATCAGCTCCCCATCTTTTTTCGAAGCAGGGAAAGCTTACTATCAGTCGAAGCAGGAGATGCAACTTACTGAAAAGAATCTGCGGCGACAACAGGACTTGTTAAAGAATGGCGTTGGTATACAGAAAGACCTGGAGGAGGCAGAAGTAACATTTGAGTTAAGTAAACGGACGTACGAGAATTCAATTGCCAGTCTGAAAGTTTATCATGTTAATCCTGAAGAACTGGTTTTGGGTCAGCCCTTGATCGTTCGTTCGCCGATAGCAGGCGAGGTTATTTCCGATAATATCGTGATCGGACAGTACTTAAGGGAGGATGCAGGTCCCGTGTCAATTGTTGCGGAACTCGGCAAGGTTTGGGTTGTTGGCCAGGTAAAGGAAAAGGATATCAATAATATACACGAATCTGACGAGGTGGAAATCGCCGTTGCCGGGATGCCTGGTCTAAGTATTCACGGTGTGGTTTATCATATCAGCGAAATGCTCGATGAGGAAACCCGATCTGTGGAGGTTTTTATTGAATGTGAAAATAAGGGTCGTAACCTGAAACCAGGTATGTATGTGACGGCTCAGTTTTCTGAAATCGCCGACAATTCAATCCTGATACCCTCAAGTGCTGTTCTGCAACTGGAGGAGAGTAGTTTTGTTTTTGTAAAAACAAAGGGGAACGGTTATCTGAAAAGATTGATCCAAACCTCGGGTACCGATAACGACCGGGTCATTCTTAAATCGGGATTAAAATCTGGTGAAGAGATTGTTACGGAAGGTGGTTTTTATTTACTTGATGCCAAATAATCCAACTTATGCACGGAATTATTTTATTGGCTATCCGGAAAAGATGGATAATGGTTGGTTTATTTGTTATGATATCCATCATCGGATTTTATTCATGGCAGCAACTCTCAATTGAAGCGTACCCTGACATTGCCGATGTTACGGTTCAGGTAATTACCCAGGTTCCCGGGCTGGCAGCAGAGGAGGTCGAACAACAGATCACGATTCCGCTTGAACGTGAGCTGAATGGCTTGCCCGGACTACATGTGATGCGAAGCAAAAATGCTTTCGGGTTATCTAATATCATCCTTGTTTTCGAAGATAAGACCGATGATTACTGGGCCCGTCAGCGTGTTCAGGAGCGGTTGGCCGGCGTAACACTTCCATATGGTGCTGTTCCCGGTTTGAATCCGCTGACTTCACCAACAGGGGAAATCTATCGTTATATCATCGAAAGCAAAAGTCATGACCTCAGGGAATTAACCGATTTGAATAAATGGGTGATCATTCCAAGGTTGAAACAGGTAACGGGAGTGGCTGATGTGAGTAACTTCGGTGGAATTTCAACTCAATTTCAGATCGAGATTGATCCTGTGAAGCTGGAACAATATCACCTTACCCTGTCAGACGTTTCAGATAAAATCGGAAAGAACAATACCAATGCCGGTGGAAGTATGCTTTACAGGGGCGATCTGAGTTATGTAATTCGGGGCATCGGTCTCGTGAAAGATTTGGATGACCTTGGAAAGATCGTTGTTAAAACGGAAAAAGGGGTCCCCATCTTTGTAAAAGATCTTGGAGACCTGAGATATGGAAATCTGGAACGCAAAGGGGTGCTGGGTTTTTCAGACCGGACCCGGAATTACGACGATGGTATCGAAGGTACCGTACAGATGCTCAGGTACCAGAATCCATCGAAAGTGCTCGAAGAGGTCCATAAATCAGTTGATGAACTCAATAACGATATCCTACCTGAGGGTGTTAAGATTCATCCTTTTATGGATCGGACTGATTTGGTAGGTACTACTCTGAATACAGTCTCACATACCTTGCTCGAAGGAATTCTCCTTGTCTTGATTGTTTTGATCGTTTTCCTTGGAAGCTGGCGTGGCGCTTTATTGGTGGCCATCACGATTCCAATATCATTGCTCATCGCATTCCTTTTAATGCTGGTAACCAATATCCCGGCCAATCTTCTCTCGCTGGGGGCAATCGATTTTGGGATTATCGTCGAAGGGGCAATTGTGATGATGGAAACGATCCTAAAGAAACGCGAAGATCATCCCGACAGGGAGTTGGATGAAAAATCGATCGTTGAAAGAACTGTTGAGGTGGCTAAACCTGTTTTCTTCTCGTCAATCATCATCATCACAGCTTATTTACCCTTGTTTGCTTTCGAAAGGGTGGAGAAAAAACTCTTTACACCAATGGCATTTACGGTTGGATACGCTTTAATCGGCGCTTTGGCAGTAGCGCTGTTCCTGATTCCAGGATTGGCCTATGTCCTCTATAAAAAACCGCAAAAGACCTATGAGAATAAATGGTTAGGAAAGCTTTCTGAGATCTATAACCGGCAGACAAAAAGGATCATCGCAAAACCAAAATCGGTATTTGCACCGTTAGGATTCATTTTAGTCGCCGCCACGATTTTAACAATCATGGTGGGGAAAGATTTCCTTCCCCAATTAGACGAAGGCTCGATATGGTTGCAGGTGCAGTTGCCAGCAGGATTATCGCTCGAAAAAGCGAAGTCGATGAGCGATACCATGCGTACGCAATTGATGAAGCACGAGGAAGTAACTTATGTAATGGTTCAAACAGGGCGTGATGATCAGGGCGTTGACCCTTTTTCATTTTCCCATCTTGAATGTTCGATAGGTTTGAAACCTTATAAAGAATGGAAGAACGGCAGGAAGAAAAGTGACCTGATTGCTGAGATGTCGAAGGAACTCGAAGCCATGCCGGGATATTCTGCCGGATTTTCGCAACCAATTATTGATATGGTGATGGATCAGATTGCCGGAACCCACAGCGATCTGGCTGTTAAGGTTTATGGTGAAGATCTGAAAGAGAGCCGGCGCGTTGCCGAAGATGTTCTGACGGTTCTAAAAACAATACCAGGCGCTGTAGATCTGGCCATTGATCAGGAGCCGCCTTTACCCCAGTTACAGATTCGCGCCGATCGTGATAAGATTGCACAATACGGATTGAATGTTTCGGATGTGGCAGAACTGGTTGAAGTTGCCATAGGCGGGAAAGCCATCTCTCAGATTTTTATCGGGAATAAAGTTTACGATGTGATTTGCCGCTACACTGAAAACAGCCGGAATACCCCTGAGAAAATCGGCAACCTGATGCTTACCTCCGGGACGGGAGCCAAGATTCCACTTTCACAAGTGGCAGATATTAAACTTAGTACGGGAGCAAGCGCTATTACTAGAGAGATGAACAAGCGGTATGTCACACTGCGGGTTAACCTGCGCGGCATCGATCTGACAGAATTTTTGAAAGATGCACAAAGGAAAATCGCTAAAAATGTGAAGTACAACCACGAAAAATGCAATATCAGGTGGAGCGGACAATTCGAGAACCAGAATAGAGCTTATTCCCGATTGGGATTAATTGTCCCGTTGGCGTTGTCGATCATGTTTTTACTGTTGTTTGGAGCCTTTGGTACTTTCCGTCAGGCCGGTTTACTCATGTGTGCTGTGCCGCTGGCACTCTTTGGAGGAATGCTTGCATTGAATGTGCGTGGAATGACCTTAAATGTCTCATCCGCTGTCGGATTCATTGCGCTGTTTGGTGTTTCCATTCAGAATGGCGTCATCATGATTTCCCATATCAATGCCCTTCGAAAGCATGGGATGGTATTAAAAGAGGCCGTGATCAATGGTGCACACCACCGGTTTCGGCCTGTCCTGATGATAGCTATTGTGGCGGTGCTTGGATTATTACCTGCATCGGTTTCTACCGGAATTGGCTCGGATGTACAGCGTCCATTGGCAACCGTCATTGTTTATGGTCTGCTA
>JANXZJ010000102.1 GCA_025355585.1 Mariniphaga sp.
TGAAAAAGAATTTCAAAAAATCCGTCAATCAAAAAATCGAAAACATCAGGATAAAGCAAACGATTTTAGAATACCTTAAAAACAAAAATCTCTACAACGTCTTCGCCGCCCAATTCGGCCTTCAGCTCTTCTACGCTTTCATGGTCGTCTACACGCCGCTTTATCTGGAAAAATATCTGAAATTTTCCTGGACGGAAATCGGCTTGATGTTTACTATCATGCTTTTGCCTTTCGTTCTTTTCGAATTGCCGGTTGGCGAAATGGGCGATAAAAAATACGGCGCTAAGACCAATCTTATTGGAAGAACCTGCCTTCATGCACGGGTTCTCGCATTTATCCATCCGGTGAATGGCACGGAGGTGCGTTATGAAACCCCTGTTCCAGGTCGGTTTATGTCGGTCTTTGCAAGACATGCGAAAATTGAGAATGAGGGAGACGAAAGATAATGTGATTTTATTTTAGATAGATTCTTTACGATAACAAATACGCAATGCGCTTTCTGAAATTATATTTGATTTTCGTAATCTCTTCCTGTTCAATCCACTGTTTTTCACAAAGTGCCGATTCAGTAAGGATTGAGAAAAAATCTTTAAACCTGTCGTTGTCGTATATTGGTTCCCTGATTTATCCCGGTGCCAGTTTGGGAGTTGAACTACCGGTGAACACAATTTACATCTCTAAAATAAGAAAGTCAGGTAAGACCGAGGATTTTACGAAAGACCGGTTTGTAACTGTCAGTTTGAGCGGGTATCATCATCCGGCATTTCATGATAATATTTATATTTCAGCAGGTTGGACGATGCGCCAAACAAAATCGCATGGCTTTATGACTGAGTTTTCACCTGAAATTGGTTTAAGCCGGACTTTCCTGGGTGGCACGACCTACAAGGTAGATGACAATGGAAATGTTACAATTAAAAAAGCTGCAGGTTATTATTACGCTTTAGTTTCTGTGGGTGGCGGAATCGGATATGATTTCTCAAAAACAAAACAGAAGCCGTTTTTGATCTTCTCCAAATTCAACCTGATCATGATGTTCCCTTACAACAGCACCATTTATTTGCGGCCAGTAATGGAAGTTGGCTTGATTTATAAGCCAATGAATTTTCTTTCTTTAATAGTGAAATCGAAAAACAGGACTAAATGAAACTCATTATCCCATTCGCCTTCCTGTTTTTTGTGCTGACTTCGTGCCAGAAAGAAAAGATAACCATCGGAACAAATGTTTCCGAAACGTTTTACCTCGATAATAACGGAGCCTCGATGCGGTTACTGGTCGAAGGGAATACTTCAAGCCATACATTCCTGCTATTTGTACATGGTGGTCCCGGGTCAAGTTCCTATTTTTACAACACCGATTATATCAGCCAAAACGTTGAAAATAAATACGCTGTCGTTTACTGGGATCAGCGGAATGCAGGTGGCTCACAAGGAAATTCAAATGGTGATCAGCTGAATCTGCCTCAAATGACGGAAGATCTGAAAAAGGTAATTCAGCTCATAAAATACAGATATGGCCAGAATTCGAATATTTTTATATTGGGCCATAGTTTTGGCGGCCTTTTAACCGCTTCGTTTATGACTACAGGTGATTACCAATCGATGGTCAAAGGATGGATTCTTGCGGATGGCAGCCATAACTATCCACTCAATGACACACTGACAAGGCAAATGTTACTGACAGTTGGCCAGCAGCAAATTGCGTTGAATAAAAACGTAAGTGGCTGGAAAACAATCGTTGATTATTGTAACAGCCATACAGGTAATTTCACTTTTGAAGAATCTCTTCAGCTGACTGCCTATGCTGAAGATGCGGAGACTTTTTTTGATAAGGTGAAAGAAATTAACCTTGCAACGCTCATCGATTATGATCCTGTACAATATGGCTGGCCGGTTACTTCAATTTTGTTCAACCTGAGCTATTCATCGAATGCCAGTTTTAACCGCGATCTGGCAATCACCAAGTTTTCATCCAAACTGGGCGTAGTAACAACTCCAACCTTGTTACTTTACGGGAAATATGATTTTGTATGTCCCGGCGGACTGGAGGAGGATGTATTTAACCGCATCAATACCCTGGATAAAAAAATAGCTGTTTCACACATCAGCGGGCATAACATCATGTTACAAGATGAGTCCTTTTTCTGTAAGGAAGTGAATGCGTTTATTGAAAGCCATCGATAGAATACCAAATCTTTTCCCCAAAAGTACGATTTATAAGGAATATTGACGGGTTGAAGTTTTGAACCGACAGAACCTGAAGCGTCGTTTCCCAATTGAAAGTCCATGTAACTATCTGATTCATTCTGTCGCAATTATGGAATTTTTTTAATTTGGCCTGATTTAATTTTTTTTGCAACTTTGAGGTACAGAGAACCGATGAGCAGTTGTCTGCAATGATCCTTTTGTTTAACCTGATAAACAAGCAAGCGATGTCTTCAACTTCCGATTACAATGAGCTGTTATCACAAATTCAGTCCATTCCATCCGTTAAAGCATTGAGGCCAACCATGCCTGTTGATGTATATTTACAGGAGGCCGAAGATTTATACCTCTGGTGTCTCGCTGATCAGGATGCCCTTATTGGTGCCGGACTTGATGTAAACCTGATCAATGAACTTCCTGTCCGGGCCGGAGCCTGCCGCGAAGCGCAGTCGTTATGGGTCTTAAACCGAAGAATGCGCAAACATACTTCGGTTGACTGGAAATTGTGCTTGTCGGAGGCAACGGATTTAAGGAGCCGGTTGCTCCACGCTTTTCGGTATGCATTTCGGGCTCATGATGATCTGCTCGCAGGGATCGGTGAAATTGCAAAAAGTAATTCCCGTTCTGCAATCGTGCAGGATTTAAATGACCTTTCAGTTCTTGGAAACAGTAATCTGGATCTTTTGAAAGCCATCAGGATGGATGTCGAATTGCTGGAAACTGCGTCATTGAAGTCCTGCCAAATGAGTGATATGGCAGGTTTTATTAATTCAGCGAGACGACGCAAAAGTGAAGCCAAAGTAATCCGAAACAAAGCATTCACCTACCTCAAAGAGGCAATCGATCCAATCTGTCACTGCGGAAAATACGTTTTCTGGCAGAACCCCGACCGCATGAAAGGCTACACCAGCAATTACTGGAAACACAAAAACAGTTTATGCAGGAGCTCAATAGCCAAAGAAGAGGTCTTAAAATAGGGGAGTAGCATACCATTCTTATTCCATAGGATTTGCGATAAGTCATATTCAAAAGATATGAACGCAGGTAAACTTATGACAATGATCCGGATAGAATTTCATGGCAATGTGACATTCAATCGTATGCCTGTTTGAAAGGATGGTAAAAGGGTTGATCCGCTTTATTGAAAATTTGATCCGTTGTAATTAAAACCTGATCCGCTTTATTAAAATTTGATCCGTTGTAGTTAAAACCTGATCCGCATAACATGAAACCTGATCTGCTTTATTAAAAACTTGATCCGATATATCTTAAAACTGATCCGTTTAATCTGAAACCTTATTCTTGTGATAAAAACCATACCATAACCGGAAAAATACATCTGCAACAACTTTTTAGGCAGTTGCTTGTTCCTATTTATAGTTTAAGGTAATCAATTTAAGATTCTTAAGTATATAACGGGCATGTTCGTTAAACCTGATCAGGGATGAAATCTCACATGCGAATTCCATCCTGCCACTTAAAAATAAATAACTCAGCATGAAAAAGAACATGGGGTCCGCCGACAAAACAATCCGCGTTTTTATTGCTGCTATCGTTGCCTTGCTTTATTTTACCGGAGTTATTACCGGAACACTGGCAATTGTTCTAATGATTTTAGCGCTTGTCTTTGTTATTACAAGCCTTATCGGCGTCTGTCCGCTTTATCCTATTTTGGGAATAAACACCCGGAAAAAGGAGTAGCCAGTTAGTAAAGGTTAAAGTGTAAAGGTGAAAATAAGAATACATTTCTCTTTTTTTCAGTCCTTTGCACTTTCATCTTTTCTCTTTAGTTTACCTTGATTTCATTATCAGGAATCTTTTCAAGCAGTACCACATTTTCAACATGATGGGTATGCGGAAACATATCGACAGGTTGTACTTTGGTTACCTCGTAATGGTTACTTAGTAAACTGATGTCGCGTGCCTGCGTTGCCGGATTACAACTCACGTAAACGATCCTTTCGGGAGCCGCAAACAGAATCGCGCTGATCACATCCTCATGCATACCGGCCCGTGGCGGATCGGTGATGATCACATCGGGATGGCCATTTTCAGCAATAAAATCCTTTGTAAGAATATCTTTCATATCGCCGGCAAAGAAGCTGGTATTGGCGATGCCATTATTCTCAGCGTTGACTTTGGCATCAGTAATTGCCTCAGGAACATATTCAATCCCAATTACCTTGCTGGCTTTCGAAGCTACGAAGCAGGCAATTGTACCGGTTCCTGTGTAAAGATCGTAGACCACCTCATTTCCCGAAAGGGCGGCAAAATCACGCGCGATCTTGTATAACTCGTATGCCTGCAGCGAATTGGTTTGATAGAAAGACTTGGGCCCGATGATAAACCTGAGACCTTCCATCTCTTCAATAATATAATCGCGCCCTTTAAAGACATGGATATTCTGATCGGTAATCGTATCGTTCCCTTTTCCGTTGATCACATAAAGCAAGGAGTTGATTTCGGGGAATTTGTCGGCTACGAAATTGAGTAACGCTTCCCTTTTTTCAACGTCTTCGCTGAAAAAGTTCACAATCACCATCAATTCACCCGTACTTGTCGATCGTATAATCAGATTTCGAAGGAAACCAGCCTTGTTGCGTAAATCATAAAATTCGAGGTTGTTCTCAATCGCATAATCCTTTACCGAATTTCGGATGGCATTCGACGGATTGGGTTGTAACCAGCATTTGTTGACATTCAGTACTTTGTCGAACATTCCCTGCACGTGAAATCCCAGCACGTTCATGTCATCAAACTGATCGCCCGAGCGAACTTCGTCGATTGTAAGCCAGCGCCGGTTCGAAAACGTAAATTCAAGTTTATTGCGGTAAAAGGTCGAATTGGCCGATCCTTTAATCGGGATGAATTCCGGCAAGGTTACTTTCCCAATTCTTTTGAGTTGGTCGTAAACCTGTTTTTGTTTGTAAAACAGCTGTTTATCGTATGGAAGGTATTGCCATTTGCAACCGCCGCATACCTCAAAATGTTCGCAAAAAGCCGGGATGCGGTCGGGCGAGTTGGTTTGGATTTTCACCACTTTCGCTTCCTGGTATTTCTCTCTCTTTTTTATCACCTGAAGATCAACAATGTCGCCCGGAATTACATGCGTGGTAAACACCACAATTCCGTCAACTTTGGCAATTGCCTTTCCTTCAGATCCGATATCGATGATTTCTACTTTTTCGTAAAACGGTAGTGGTTTATTTCCTCTGCTCAAAACTTTAAATTTGAAATTTTTGCAAAGATATAAATGTTTTACCGACTGTTTTGGGTCTGAAAATAAATCCCCGTCACGCTGCAAATTCTTGTATCTTTGCGGCAACTTTTAAAATGCTTTTGAAGTGCGACCGATTGTATTGTCCGATCGGTGATTCAAAAGGGTATTTATTTTTGTATGTGATTGTGAATCATGAGTGTTTCAGTAGAAGAATTGTACGTCGAATTTGGCGGTTTTGAGCTTTTTAAGCATGTGAATTTTATTGTAAATCCGCGCGATAGAATTGGTTTGGCTGGAAGAAACGGCGCCGGAAAGTCAACGTTGCTTAAAATATTGGCAGGTATTCAGACTCCGTCTTCGGGTCGTGTTGTCATTCCACGTGATATAAAAGTTGGATATCTTCCGCAGCACATGGAGTTGTCGGATTCGAGAACTGTGATGGAAGAGGCTGTTACTGCATTTGCTGAAATACAGGAACTTGAAAAACGGATTGAGTTTTTGAATACCGAGCTTTCTGTTCGTGAAGATTATGAATCGGTTGAATATGATCGTATTATTAATGAAATGCATGAATCGAACGAGCGCTTCCAGTTAATGGGCGGCACGAATTTTCATGTGGATATTGAGCAAACAATGATTGGTTTGGGGTTTGATCGGTCAGATTTTGACAGGCAAACCTCCGAATTTTCGGGTGGATGGCGAATGCGAATTGAACTTGCAAAAATTCTGCTGAAGAAACCGAATGTCTTTTTATTGGATGAGCCTACGAATCACCTCGATATTGAGTCAATTGAATGGCTTGAAGCATTTTTAAAGGATTATGCAGGTGCCGTTGTGCTTGTATCGCATGACAGGGCTTTTCTGGATAACGTAACCAACCGTACGGTCGAAATCAGCCTTGGAAAGATCTACGATTACAAGGTGAATTATACCAAGTATCTTGAACTGCGTGTTGAACGGCGCGAACAGCAAATGGCGGCCTTTCGCAATCAGCAAAAGATGATACAAGATACCGAGGATTTTATTTCGAGATTCCGGTACAAGGCTACGAAATCAGTACAGGTGCAATCGCGTATCAAACAGTTGGATAAAGTTGACCGGATTGAGGTTGATGAAGAAGATACACGCTCGTTAAATATAAAATTTCCCCCTTCTCCGCGTTCGGGAACTGTTGTTTTCGAGGCGAAAGAGGTTAGTAAGCGATATGGTGATCTGTTGGTGCTCGATAAGGTGAATCTTACACTTGAACGAGGAAACCGGATTGCTTTCGTTGGTAAAAACGGCGAAGGAAAAAGTACGATGGCCCGGATTATTATGCAGGAGCTGGAATGCACTGGTGAACACAAGTTGGGTCACAATGTGAAGATCGGATATTTTGCACAGAATCAGGCTTCAAATCTGGATGAAGAACTTACTGCTTTTGAGACGATTGATAAATCTGCCGTTGGAGATATACGAACCAGGATCAGGGATATTCTCGGTGCATTTATGTTCTCGGGACAGGATGCTGATAAAAAGGTGAAAGTGCTTTCGGGTGGTGAACGTGCGCGTCTTGCGATGATTAGTTTATTGCTGGAGCCGGTTAATTTCCTGGTTTTGGATGAGCCTACGAATCACCTTGATATCCATTCAAAGGGGTTGTTAAAACAGGCATTGATTAATTTTGACGGGACATTGTTGATTGTATCGCATGACCGTGAGTTTATGGATGGATTGGTGGACGTGGTTTATGAATTCAAACATAAAAAGATAAGACAGCATCTGGGCGGTGTTTACGAATTCCTGCAGAAACGGAAAATGGAGTCACTGCGCGAGCTTGAACTCTCTGCACCTGAAAAAAAGGTAAAGAAAGAGGTTGTAAAAGAAGTTGTTGCGGTTAGCTTTGATGAACGAAAAGAGATCAACCGCATGATCAGCCGTGTTGAAAAGCAAATCAGCGAAGCCGAATACCAGATTTCGAAGATGGAGGATGAAATTGCCGTAATGGATAAAAAGCTGGCTGATCCGTCTACAATTGACAATGGTTCGCTCTTCGATCAATATGGCAAAAGTAAAAAGAGGGTAGAAGAGGAGATGAAGAACTGGGAATCGCTCAACGATGAGCTGAAAGAGTGGGAGAAGAAGAGAACCTGGTAGGAATGAGAGGGAGAGAAGATGAGATAGAGAGACTTTGAGAAGGAGAGGGGTAGAGACGCATGGCATGCGTCTGTTAGCACCTTCAAATTCTTATTTAGTAATTATCACCCTGAAGGTGTTATATCTGAATAACCCCGGGTAAGGAGGGACGACGCAATTCGGGGTGAAGGAAAAAGGAGCATGGGGCGCATCTGCAAAGGCAAATTGAAACAAATCCGTTGTATGCGCCGCAAATCGAAACTTTGTCATGTTCAAAATCAAATTGGTTAAAGACGAGGACGCGGTCAAATAATAAAAGAAGTAAATTTAAACAACATGGAAAAGACAGATTATATTTTCGGAATGCGGACCATTATCGAAGCAATCAATTCCGGTAAGGAGATTGAAAAGATATTGATTAAAAAAGGATTACAGGGTGAGCTTTACCACGAATTGATGGATCTTGTTCACCAGATGCAGATCCCGATTCAGTTGGTTCCTATTGAGAAAATTGACCGCGTCACACGTAAAAACCACCAGGGAATTCTGGCATTTATCTCTCCGATCGTTTACCAGAACATCGAAGAGATCATCCCGCGTTTATATGAAGAAGGGAAAACAGCTTTAATCCTGATTCTTGATGAGCTGACCGATGTTCGTAATTTTGGCGCTATTGCAAGATCTGCAGAGGTCGCGGGTGTTCATGCGATTATTATACCCGAAAAAGGATCTGCGCAAATCAATGCTGATGCCATCAAAACTTCGGCCGGAGCATTGCACCTGATTCCGGTGTGCCGCACAAAAAGTCTCTCTGGAGTTGTTAAGTATTTGAAAAACTGTGGGCTGAAAATTATTTCTGCAACCGACAAAGGGGAGAAATTTTATTACGATGTCGATATGAAAGATCCGCTGGCCATTATTCTTGGCTCCGAAGATTTGGGCATCGAAGCCGGTTTGCTGAAAGTTTCGGATGAATGGGCTAAGATTCCACAGATTGGTCAGATTCAATCACTCAATGTCTCGGTCGCAGCCGGTATCATCATTTTCGAAGCCATTCGTCAACGTTCGCTAACCGGTTTATGAGAAAATAGGAACTTCGCGATTAAAAGTCTCTTCCAGAGAAATAAATGTTTCGGTGCTCGATATCCCCGGAATCTTTTGAATCTTTTCGCTCAGAATCTCTTTCAGGTGCTCGTTGTCGCGTGCATACACTTTAATGAAAATAGCATACTGACCTGTCGTGTAATGACATTCAACAATCTCATTGATTGCGCGTAGCTGATCTGCAACCTCGTGAAAAAAACCACCTTTTTCGAGGAAAATACCCACATAGGTACATGTTCGGTAATCAACTTTTTTGGGATCAATATAATAACCGGAACCGGTAATTACACCCATTTCAATCATCCTGTTTACCCTTTGGTGAACGGCAGCCCTCGAAATTCCACAATCAGTAGCCACATCCTTAAACGGAATGCGGGCATTTTTAGTGATGATATCCAGGATATGAAGATCAGTGTCGTCAAGTTGATTTCTAAGCGTCATTTTATTTTTGTATTACTTTATTCAAATATAGATTTCTTCCACATACTTTCACTCATGTTTTGACAGTTTATTCAAAAATGACCGATTATTTTCGATTTTTCCGGGCTTTTCAATAAAAAAAATTGCAGAAAGATAATTTATCTATGCTGATTCACAACAAGCACCCGGAATATCAATAGAACATATATCCATTAAATAATCGTATCATTATCAGAGAATATTTTAGGTTAAGATGCCTTCAAATAGCGTTCTAAATACTTACAAATAGAAAGGAAAATCATATGTGTTTTTCAGCCGAAGCAAGTTTTGCAGGAGGTGTAATCATTTCTGCCATTGGTGTTGCGACAATTAAGAAAGTGCATAACCCTTCTCAGCTTATATTTGCCAGCATTCCGTTATTTTTTGGACTTCAACAATTTGCTGAAGGTTTTGTATGGTTGACATTACCCAATCCTGAATATGTGAATATCCAAAAAATTGCCACCTATATGTTTTTAATAATGGCCGATTTTCTTTGGCCGATGATGATTCCTTTGGCAGTTTTATTTATGGAGGAGAGTAAGAAGCGAAAGAAAATATTGTGGATACTATTCATTGGTGGCTTGTCATTATCATCGTATTACGCCTTTTGTCTGGTTTCTTTTAATATTTACCCACAAATTGAAGGTTATCATATTCTCTATAAGACTGATTTTCCTAAATCATTGTCAATGATTGCTTTTTCAATCTACTTAATTGTCACGATTACGCCGCTTTTTGTTTCGAGCATTAAAAGAACACATTTGTTAGGAACATTGATGTTCTTATCCTGTCTGGTTACCGCTATATTCTTCAGGCAGTACCTCACTTCAGTATGGTGCTTTTTCGCCGCGTTAATAAGTTGTGTCATCTATTGGATCCTTCGGGATTCAAAAAGGATATTCAATTTTGACAAACTGAATTTATTGAAAGCCGCTCAGATTAAATTGCCATAAAACGATTAAATTATTTGATGAACCAGGATATTGAAAAGCCAATCAATTTTGCAAGAATGGAAATAAGATATAAATTTGACCTTCGCGTAAAGCACTCAATTTAGCTACTTATGAAAAGAAAGTGGGTTGTCGTAATTATTCTGGCTCTTTTTGTCGCATTGTTCGGCGTATATATTTCAGGTATTAACTTAACTGCTATTGATCCAAAGATTGTTCCGGGCGATGTGGCGTGGATGTTAACTTCTACCGCACTTGTATTGTTAATGACTCCCGGTTTAGCATTCTTTTATGGCGGCATGATTCAACCTAAAAATATTATTTCCACCATGTTACAGAGCTTTATTGCTATGGGAGTTGTCAGTATTGTTTGGGTTTTTGTTGGATTTAGCCTGGCATTTGGCGATAGTATCGGGCCGGATAAATTTGGATTGATCGGCAATCCTTTTACTTTCTTCATGTTTAAAGGTGTGAATGGCTTTACGGACCCTCTTTTAGCTCCGACAATTCCGCTAGCTCTTTTTGCAATGTTCCAGTTAAAGTTTGCCATTATTACTCCGGCCTTGATTACCGGTTCATTTGCCGGAAGAGTACGTTTTAGTGCTTATATCCTGTTTATGTGTTTGTTCGTGATTTTTATCTATTGTCCGTTGGCGCACTGGACCTGGCATCCGAATGGATTTTTACGAAATTGGGGAGTGCTCGATTTTGCCGGAGGTACAGTGGTTCACATGTCTGCCGGTTTCGCAGCACTTGCCGGTGCCATGTTTTTAGGGCCACGGCGCGATTATTCGCAATCATTTCATCCTGCAAATATCCCATTTGTTCTTTTGGGTGCCGGGATGTTGTGGTTTGGCTGGTTTGGGTTTAATGCAGGGTCTGCTTTAGCTGCAAATTCTGTTGCAACAACAGCTTTGGTAAATACAAATACGGCTTCGGCTGCCGCAATGCTTGGTTACCTCATGATGGATGCTGCAATGGGAAGAAAGCCATCTGCCATGGGAGCTGCGATTGGTTTGGTGGTTGGTTTGGTGGCGATCACTCCTGCTGCCGGATTTGTGAATGTGGGAGCAAGTATCTTTATCGGATTGGCAGCATCAATTATTTGCAATATTGCCGTCCATTATCGGTCATCGACATCTGTTGATGATACACTTGATGTATTTCCGGCTCATGGAATGGGTGGTATCTCAGGAATGTTCTTTACCGGAATCTTTGCTCAGGGTGTTGGTCTCTTTTACGGTGAATATCGCACCTTCTTATTTCATTTACTCGCGCTGCTCGTTGTTGGAATTTTCGCTTTTGGCGGTTCTTATTTGCTTTATCGTCTTACCGATCTGATTATTCCGATGCGTGTTGAGCCAAAATCGGAGCGATTGGGGCTGGATATTACGCAGCATGATGAATCGTATGCATTTGAATATAAATCAGAGTAAATGGATTTATTATTCCTCACATTCTTTTGGAATCGTAAAATCGGTTCGATTTTGGTAGTGATTTTTTGAAACCTTATCCCAAAGTATATCACAATCTGAAAGCGGAGGCCTTTCAATTGCCTTGTATCCAATCCCTACTACTGAGAGTACTTCTAATTCATCAGGAATATTAAAATGTTCGTGGATGTATTCATTAGATGTGATATTGTCATTATAATACCGGCGATTGATTTGCACCCAGCAGGAACCCAAACCAAGGGCTTCAGCTTCAAGTTGGACGAATATTGAGGCAATTGAACAATCTTCAACCCAAACATCGCTTTTTGTCTTGTCACCGGTTATGATTATTGCCAAAGGAGCATGCTTTAGCAAGGTTGCACCATGTGGCTTTGAAGTGGCAAGTATAGCTAGCAAAGCCGGATCGTCGACAATAATAAATTCCCATGGACGACTTCCTTTGGAGGAAGGTGCAAGCAGCGCTGCGGTAAGAAGTTTTTTAATTTTGTTTTCTTCAATTTTCTTATCCAGAAATTTGCGGGTGCTTCGGCGGTTGTAGAAGATATCAAGCATAATAGATCAGGTTTGAGGCAAAATTAAAGATCTTAGCTGAATTTTTACAAAAAAAGCCACCCTATTTTAGGATGGCCTTATCATTTTTTAGCGGATAATCGTTACTGCACTAAATGTTTGTAATTATCGTTAATTAAATCAGGCAGATAGCTTGCAATTAAATTAAGTGCGGTTGCATTATCGATTTGCCCTTCACTAATTATTTTTTGATTGTTTAGAGCGTCCTTATTTATGATTTGATCGAGTATTTGAACCGGAACCGTTGTTTTGCCAGCCTTAACCATCCGGGCTCCAAATCCATTTTTGTTTACGACATATGCCACTTCGAAAAATTTACTCCTGACGGTATACTCTTTTTCTCCGTCTTTCTCGGACATGGTGATTGATATAGCATTTTCTGATTCTGAATATTTCAGGTTCCATGCCAACGAATTTACCGAATTTTCAGTTGCGGTAATCGTAAAACTATCGTTTAGTGATGCGATTGCACTTACTGGATTAACAGATAGGCAGATAACAATGAGAAACGCAAAAATCAGACTTTCTTTTCCTAAAACACGATTTATCGATTTCATTTTTTTTAGATTATTATTTATTTACTTTCAATTTGTAATTATATTGCAAAGTAAATGGTTTTTCAGGCGATGACGATGTAATAAATAGAAATTCTTATGAAAATTGATTTGATAGAAATAACAAGCTAAAGTACTTTTAAATAAAGGTGTTGTAATAAATGATTCCTTATGTGGTATTTGAGGAAATTACTTATGATCTAAATGAAAATATCAATTACAACTTTCATATTGATAGTTGCATGTTATATAACATGTAGTTGTGTTTTATTTGGTTAATTGACAGTAAATCAGTTGTTATAAATGTTGTTTACAACAAATTAACATTGAGAAATCAATCGTATCATCCGAAAATATCCGTAAAATTCAATTCATTGTTGAATTGTAATCAAAATTGATTTTAAATGTAAGTTGATTTAAATAAACAGAAATCCGGAATATTTCAGAAATATTCCGGATTTGATAATGATGCTGATAATAAGACGATTGTGATATGGCTAACGTCTGACGGCTTTTACAAAAAGCTGGTCAAAAAACCACAATGCAATAATTGCAAGCGCTCCTATTGCTACAGCTGGGGAGATATTGTTTAACTTTTCAAAAAGTTGACTAACAGGTGCGAACAGCTGAGCCAGATCTATTCCATAAAAACTTTTCGACTGGGAGGCAACTTCGGTCCCCGAGGGTGACGAAGAATGAAGCATAAAAAGAATGCTTGTCAGCAAAAATGCGATGCACCCCATTGTCCACCACCCCTTTTTGCCAATTATTGGCTGGTATTTATTGGGATTCAATGTCCATTCCGACATCACCCGTTGCATTATCTTTACTGTAAAATCGGGTGATGGTTGTTCCGAAGGTAGCTCTTTGAGCCATTCCTTCAGTAAATCTTTCTGACTCATAATATTGAAATTATTTCATCTTTTAAAACACACCTTAGTTCCTGTAGAAGCTTTTTACGACTTCTGTGGATTTTTACTTTCACATTTGAAACAGTCAGACCTGTAATAACGCTCACTTCATCCATCGAAAAATCGTCGTAGTAATACATTTTCAAAAGTGCCCGTTCATCAGGCTCAAGTCTGTCGAGCCCGATCTGTAAATATTTTTGTCTGTCAATAGTATTTAGTTGTCCAATTGCATTTTCAGTGGCTTGAATTTCAGTATCAGTAATTTTAATGTCCTCAATTTTCAACTCATTATTTTTTCGTGTTCTAAGTCTTGAAATCGAAGTGTTGTATACAATACGGAAAAACCATGTTTTAAATGTGGAACTACTTTGAAATGAACTCAATGAATTGTATGCCTTAATAAACGCATCCTGCGCAACCTCTTCAGCATCTTCTCTTTGATTGAGAATCTTCATTGACAGCGAGAATGCGAGATGACTATACTTTTCAACTAATTGTGAAAATGAACCTGAATCACCTTTCAGAATCTCCCGGATATAATATTCATCTGTTTTCTTCTCCATTTGCCAATTAGACGAAGCACGTCGGTTTAAGGTTACAAAACAACAGCTGATAAAATTACTACAAAGATGAATGAAAAGAAAAAAAGTTGCATTAATTTTAAAATATTTTCAAGTTTAAGGTAAGATGGGTTCTTAAATAGCCCTTTATAGCTGAACGGTTTAATTTTTTATCCGGATTTTGTAACCGTATCGATATTTGTTGCGTCAAATGGGCAAATGTTAAACCTTTAAAACGAATATTATGAACCCAATTGTAGTTGGATTATTAGTTCCCCTCGGATCTTTCGCAATGATTTTTGGTATTGTATACTTGGTAGTTACATCACGTAACCGCGAACGGATGGCTTTAATTGAAAGAGGTGCAGATCCGACACTCTTTGAGACAAAGAAGAAAGCCACAAGTGGAACAATGAAGGTAGGCTTGTTCTTTTTAGGAATTGGTGTAGGTATTGTTGTCGCTTATCTGCTTACATCGGCCGGAGGAATGGAGGAAGGAGCAGCTTATCCTGCGATGATTTTCATTTTTGGAGGAATTGCTTTAATTGTCTCGAATATCTGGCAACGTAAGCAGGAAAAAGAAGATGAATTAAAACAATGATTTGGTGACTGTTTCAAAAAAAAAGCCCAAAACGGGCTTTTTTTATTTTGTATTTTCCGTGATCACATCCCTGATTGCTTTCTGGCACACGGGACAAAAAGCTGGTGCTTCATTTGATTTCATCCGGCAGTTTTCCATTGGACTAAAGATTCCTTTCGTTAGGTAACCACCACCTTCAAAGGCTCCAACTTTTGAAGCATATTTTCCATCACGTGGAGTCGGAACCGGTGTTTTAACATCAACCAACTCTTTCCATTTCGAAGCGAAATTGACCATTGTAGTGAGATTTGGCTCCCAGGGTTCAACCTTAAGATTGTAATAGTCATTATAGGCAACCTCCGATGTGTAGTACTCGTCGCCAAGCCCGGCAAAACCATGCCCGAACTCATGAACAAAGACTTTCGGTGAGAGATTGTGATCAGAGGTGCAAACATTTACAAAGTTGTAAAATCCACCGCCACCATATCGAGTAGAATTAACCAAGACAATTAGATGATCGTAAGGTACAACTGCCGCCATATCATGGATGGTTTTCATATCAGAAGTTGTAAGGTATCTTGAAATATCGAAAGTATAAAACGTGCTGTTAAATAATGTGTTCCGATAAATGTGTTCGCCTGGAATATCTGTTCCGGACTCAAGTGAGGGTGTTTTCAATGCATAAACATTAAAGTACGACTTCATCTGCGAGAAGGGAACAACGGCAAAAAGAGAATCTGTCAATCTTCGGGCATCTGTCACAAATTTATCCATCTCGTTTTCAGTATAGCCTTCAGCAAGTATTGCAATATCAATCTTATTGGTTGGTTCGCCTGAATATCGAATTTTATCGATTGGAATATTCATCGGATTTTCGTCAATAATAAAATAGTTATCCGGATTTATGGTTGTGGAATAGATTTCAGAGAATTGCCCGTCGTAATTTCGTTTTTCAATTTTAAGCCTGACACTCATTTTAGGGAAAGGAAATCTGATCACCTGATAAAATGCTTTATCGGTCACTTTTGCCTCAGCAGTCGATTGCCATTCCTGAAAAAGGGGAGAAAAACCTTTTGAAAAAATAAGTTCATTACTCTTGTCATCAAAAACCTTAAAACGGTACGTGCCCAAGTTTAGATTGTCAATCAGAGTATTGTGTGATCCGCTCCACATTTTCTCTTTTTTTATTTCGCATTGCAGGACTTTAGCTGTTAGATGATTCCCTGAGAGAAGGTAGTCGAAACGTAACACATCCCCGGTGAAAAAGGTGTCAAATGCGGGAGTTCCCCAAACCGACATTGGAGCCAAAAGAATGATAATCCTAAGTAAAAGGTTCTTCATCATGTTCATCTTTCGTTACTTTTGCAACGAAGATTCAAAACTAGCGATTTTTGATTTATAAATTTTTAGGATTATGTCTGTATTTTACGATTATTTGAAGGAGTTTTTGCTGAGCAATGGATTATTAACCCGTATGGCTATTATTGGGGCTGCCTTTGGTACCTTCCTGTTACTGATTGTTGTCGCTTCAATTGTTTTTTTGATCGTCAGAATGATTGTTGTGAAAATTCTTGGACGGATCGTCTTACGCACGAGCGGAATATGGGATGATACCCTTTTTGCGCATAAAGTTTTTCATGTTCTGACACATTTTATTCCTGCCATAATTATTTATAGCTCTTCAGGTTTTAGCGGTGACGATCTTGTCTGGCTTCCAACCTTGATTAAAGGGGTGGCACAAATCTATCTTTCTGTTGCAGTTGTTACAGCATTAGTCCGTTTTTTTGATGCCGGTCAGGAGATATACAATACTTATCCGAATGCGAAAGATCATCCGATAAAAGGCTATATCCAATTGATGAAGATTTTAGTCTATTTTTTCTGGGCAATTTTTGTAGTTGCAGTTCTTGTTGATAAAAATCCGGCAAGTTTATTTGCCGGGCTGGGAGCATTGGCTGCCGTATTAATGTTTGTATTTAAGGATCCTATTCTTGGTTTTGTGGCGAGCATTCAGCTGGCTGCTAATAATATGGTGAAACCTGGTGACTGGATTACTGTACCTAAATTTGATGTTGACGGAACAGTTTATGATATCTCGCTTACTACTGTCAAGATACAAAACTGGGATAAAACTATCACTACGATTCCAACCTATGCATTGGTTTCGGAGTCGGTTACAAACTGGATTGGTATGATTGAATCTGGTGGACGTAGGATACAACGCTCTGTTAATATTGATATTAGCAGTATTCATCTATGTGATAAACCTTTGCTTGACCGGCTAAAGGGATTACCCAGGTTTAATGAATTTACCGGTTTGGAAATGTACAAAGAGGGTGAATATCAAGTCGATCCGGAAGAAGTTCCTGCGCATATGATTGGTCTTAATTCGCCTACGAATCTTGCATTATTTAAAAAATACCTGGAAGGTTATTGCCGCTCTCATCCAGGAATTCATGAGCATATGACCCAGGTAGTCCGATTTCTGCAATCTACCGAAAAAGGCCTCCCGATTGAAGTGAATGTTTTTTGCAAGGCTCAGCAATCCGAATTTTATGAAGCTTTGCAGGCCGAGATTTTCGATCACATTTTTGCTGTAATTCCTGAATTTGGTTTAAAGGTTTTTCAGAATCCATCCGGGAATAATGTTCTTTCATCCAACATCTGAATGAATTTTTTCAAGTTTCCGATCGTCCTACTATTCTGACACTTATTTGAATAAACTTAGGTTTTGGCAGGCTTGTTTATCAAATTTCACTTAAAATGTTAGAAATGTGAAAATATTTAGTCATTTTTGTATCAAATTGAAAGTATAGTGAAAAAGAACAATATTGAATTAGAAGAAGATTTCAAGGAACAAAGTGTTCATATTGACGATCTTGACCGGAAGATTCTTAAGCTGATAACCGCAAATGCCAGAATTCCGTTTTTGGAAGTTGCCAGGGAATGCGGAGTATCGGGAGCTGCCATACATCAGCGTGTTCAAAGATTGGTGTCGATGGGTGTTATAATTGGCTCGGAGTTTTTAGTGAGTCCTCAAAAGCTTGGCTATAATACAACTGCCTACATGGGGATCTATCTCGAAAAGGCCAGCTACGATAAAAAAGTATTAAAACAACTGCGCGAGATTCTTGAAATTGTAGAATGTCACCATACAACTGGTGCATATGCTATTTTCATTAAGATTCAGACCAAGACAAATAAGCATCTGATGAAAATTATTGATACAGATCTTCAGGCAATTGATGGTATTGCACGGACTGAAACATTTATTTCGCTCGAGGAGGACTTTAAACGTCAAATACCGATCAGGTAAGTTTTTTCTTTAATACCGGATTTGAAACAACAAAGCCTCCTGTTTAGGGAGGCTTTGTTGTTTCATTGGAGAACCTTTAGAAAGGAAGATCATCCTTGTCGCCAGAATCACCCATAGGTGGGATATCAGATGATGAATAGGCAGAGGGATTGTTATCTGCACCAGTATTCGGTTGAACCAGATCGACGCGAAATGCATTGATGTTGCTGAACCATTTCTCGTTGTATTCGCGCGATTCGACACTAAATGATACTTCAACTTCTGAACCCACTTTAACCTTGCTGAACGTGTCGTTTTTATCGTTGAATAAAGTGAAACAGATTTTCTTTGGATATTGTCCGTCCGGTTCTTCTATTACGAAATCTTGTTTCTTCCATTCGCCGCGTGCACTGGTTCCTTTTATCTCCGGAAGAACCTGCAAAACTTTTCCTGTCGTTTTAAAGCTCATATAATTTTCTATTTAAGTTACTTATAAAAAAGAATCCGGAATTGAATATCCCGGATTCCGCAAACGGGGTATATTCCCCAAAAGTAATTTAAAAAATCAAACTATTTTTTGATTTTGATAAGTTCAACTTCGAAAACAAGCACTGCATTTGGTTTGATATCTGCTCCTGCGCCACGTTCGCCATAAGCAAGGGCAGAAGGAATAACAAGTCTCCATTTTGAACCTTCAGGCATCAGTTGAAGCGCTTCTGTCCATCCTGGAATAACCTGATTTACTGAAAATGTAGCTGGTTCTTTGCGATCAACCGAACTGTCAAACACTTTTCCTTCAATTGTTGTACCGTGGTAATGAACGATTACTGTATCAGTTGCCAAAGGTTTTGGACCAGTACCTTCTTTAATGATTTCATATTGAAGTCCGCTGGCAGTGGTTTTAACTTCAGCACGTTTGCCGTTGTCGGCCAGGAATTTTTTACCTGCTTCACCTGCTTTGCCAGATTCAACTTGCTGTGCTTTCATAAAATAGCTCTGTGTTACTGAAGTGATTTTCAATGCAGGAATCTGTGAAGAATCACCTTTTAAAGCACTTGTAAATGCTGCAAGAATAATTTTTTGGTCAAGATCTTTTCCACCCGGAGCAGTAGGAAGATTTTTCTTAATGTTGTTACCTATATCTATTCCAATTGCATAGGCTGCCGAATCTGCAAGAGTTTTCAGCTCAACTTTTGAACTTTTGAATGTGTTGCATGATCCCAGAATTAATGTACCTGCAACGAATGTAACAAACAGAGATTTAATTTGCATAACCGTTTTCTTATAAAATTTTAAATGTGTGTTCTAAAAGGTGCGAAGATAGAAATTAAATTGTGAAAACTATACCTGAATATTTGTTTAAATATTTAAAAAAAACGATTCTTTGAAGGACGATTTAAGGGTATTCGTTTACGATATAATACGGTATGTAGCTCATAAATGCATTATAGGTGAATTGATTAGTCAGATTGTTGTATCCTGTGGTTCAACTGTACCTCTCAGAATCTCCCTTTTCCCAGGTGGCCCGGGAATCCTTTCCATCGTAAATCCTGCAACAATAAGTGAACGACGTACGGCGCCTTTTGCGCAATATGTTACTAATTTTGCCTTAGTTGCACAATGACGTGCAATCTGCTGAAAAATGGATGTTTCCCAAAGTTTGGTTTGCTTTTCAGGAGAAAATGCATCAAAATAGACGATGTCAAACAACGGTAATTTTGAATAATCAAAAAATATCAGATCTGCTGAAAGTTTAAGTATCGAGAAATGATCCGTGATTTTTACTTCTTCGTTCCACTTTGCTTCATGAATCATTTGGAACAACGAAGGATTACCTTCCGGAATAATTTCGGTGTAATTAAGTGCTTTCCAGATTGTTGGTGTCAACGGATATTTCTCAATCGTGATATACCGAATTGTCTGACCTGTTTTTAAGCCTTCAAGGACAGTGAGATAGGCATTTAGTCCGGTTCCAAATCCTACTTCAAACAAATTAATTGACGATTGTTTACATTGGTGCAGACCTGCTTCGATGAATATATGCATCGACTCTTGAACTGCCCCGAATGTTGAATGGTAATGTTCATTCAGTTCACTGATATAAAGAGTATCGGATCCATCGGCTGTTTTAACTAATTCTGGCATATTTATTTAAATCGATTTTGTTATGCATTACTGCAATTTTTTGATTTCTAAAATTTCTTTTTGGATGCTTATAGTAATAGGTTGGATGTACTCACCTGGGGAAAGTTGGATGAGTTTATTTTCAGGATGGCGTCGGATCAGATAATTGAACCACGTAAAGAGGGCAATTCCTTTCAATACGGATGTCACAGAAATACTCCACCAAACGCCTGACATTCCTAACATAGCGGGTTGTGATAAAAAAAGTGCAAGTGGAATCCGTGCAGCCGTGAGCGATATTCCTACTATTGATGGAGGATAAGTTCTTCCAATTCCGTTGAAAGCTCCGCCTGTAGCAATCTCAATGCACATGAAAAGCTGTGACAGACCTAATATCTTCAGATACAATATTCCCAATGTTATTGCTTCAGCCTCTGAAAGAAATACTGAAAAAATAGTTTTGCCGAAAAATAGGAAACAGAACGTCACTAAAATTCCGACAGTCCCGCTTATTGCCATCGTAATCCAGAATCCTTTGAAGATACGACTCCAATTACCTGCACCAAAATTCTGACCAGTAAAAACACCCAGTGCAGTCGCGAACCCGCCGGCAGTCATCCAGCTCAAAGCTTCTATTTGTGCGCCAATGCTTTGTACTGCAATTGGTAATGCTCCATATTGGCCGATTATACGGGCCAGTACCATACCAAACGAAGCAAAGAGAATACTGTGCATTGCTACGGGCGTCCCCAGACTAAATATCTTGCGGATATATTGCAAATTTGGTTTCCCAATGATCCATTTTTGCTCCAATAGACTATTTTTCTTTTTGAATTTAATGACAAATAGCATAAATACAATGCCTTGCGAAATAATGGTTGCAATCCCCGCACCGTCAGATCCCATTTTTGGAAAGGGTCCAATCCCAAAAATAAGAACCGGATCGAGGATCAGATTGAAAATTAGTCCGGTTGCATTTAATCGGAAAGGCAGTTTAGAGATTCCAGCTCCATTGAAAATGCCTGAAAATGTTGGATTTGAATAATAGAGGATTGATCCGATAGCTATAATTCTCAGGTAAGAAGCAGCTGCACCAGAAACCTGATGGTTTTCAATATTGAAGAAAGAGATCAGGTTTGGAGCTAGCAGGTAGGTCAGTAAACCATATGCGATTGAAAGTAATATGACAAGGGTAACTGCATTTCCTGCAAATTTCTTTGCCTTTGCGTGATCGTTGGCTCCAAGCGATTGAGATACACCTACTTCTGCACCAATTCTGGCAATTAGCATGATTGATACACCAAGCCAGGTAAAGAAGGATGCGATTCCTACGGCAGCTACAGAATCGCTGCCAACTCTTCCCAGCCAGAGCATATCTGTAAGGTTATAGGCCATTTGTACAAATGAAGTTCCCATTATGGGCAACGAAAGGCGAATGAGCTGTCCGGGAATAGATCCTACGGTTAAATTTTTGGTCTCTAACAAATCAAATACTTTTATTGTCGGAATATTTGGCAAAAATACCATGAAAAATTCATACTTTCGGCTGATTATTAAATCAGTTGCGATTATTCGGGACTCTAGACATCCGACATTAAGAATCAGAATATCACGGATGATTAAAATATCTAATAGTAAGCTCTTACAAAAATGATTATTCGGTTATACGACGAAAACACGAATCTTAAAGATCTGCTGAAGGTTGTTGAAATACTTCGCAACGGAGGGGTAATTATTTACCCTACTGATACTATTTATGGTATTGGATGCGATATTACAAAACCTAAAGCGGTTGAAAGGATTGCAAGGATTAAGAATGTAAAACCGGAAAAGGCCGATTTCTCGTTTATTTTTTATGATTTGAGTAATATTTCCGATTACTGTAAACCGATCCCTAACAGTATCTTTAAGCTGATGAAGAAAAATCTTCCCGGACCCTTTACTTTTATCTTAAATGCGAACAGCAATATTCCGAAACTATTCAGAAGTACAAAGAAGAGTATCGGTATTCGTGTCCCTCAAAATAACATCATCCGGGAGATTGTGAGGGAACTTGGAAATCCAATTCTTTCAACCTCGGTTCGGGACGGAGACACAATTGTAGAGTATACCACAGATCCTGAACTTATTCACGAAAAATATGGTGATCTTGTTGATCTTGTTATTGATGGAGGATATGGAGGGAATGTTGCCTCAACCGTGATTGATTGTTTAGGTAATGAACCAATTATTACTCGATTGGGAAAAGGGGAACTCATTGACTATTAATCTACTTTAGTTTTGATCGAATCAGGTATTGTTTGATATTACAAGTTATCCGGTTCTAAGCGAAACCCTAATTTACTGCTTTTTATAAGGTGTTGCACAAAGTGATCGGACAAATGGCATTTACCATCAAACATTTCGTTTCATCTGACGAAATTGATGCTTTATTTTCATCTCACATCTCTTTGTTAACTAAATCTTAACCTTTTTGAAGATAAATTGTTGTAAAAATGATTTAAATTTGTGAATCAAAATTTAATATTTGAACTATGAATAAAATTTCAGATGTAGTAAAGCCTGGTGTAGTAACAGGTAACGACTTACAGTATATCTTTAAAGTGGCAAAAGCCAACGGATTTGCAATTCCAGCTGTCAATGTAGTTGGATCTTCGACTGTTAACGCTGTTATGGAAGCTGCAAAAAATGCCAATGCACCCGTAATGATTCAATTCTCCAACGGAGGTGCTGCTTTTAATGCAGGCAAAGGCTTAAAAATGGAAGGACAGCAAGCAGCTATCCTTGGCGCAATTGCAGGTGCAAAGCACATTCACACACTTGCTGAAGCTTATGGTGTACGTGTGATACTTCATACAGACCACGCAGCAAAAAAATTACTTCCCTGGATTGACGGCCTTTTGGATGCTGGCGAAAAGAATTTTGCTGAAACCGGCAAACCACTCTTCAGTTCTCATATGCTTGATCTATCTGAAGAACCAATCGAAGAAAATATTGCGATCAGCAAACGTTACCTCGAACGAATGAGCAAAATAGGTATGACGCTCGAAATCGAACTTGGGATCACAGGTGGAGAAGAAGATGGCGTTGATAACAGTGGGCTGGATAACAGTCTTCTATATACTCAACCTGCCCACGTTTTTTACGCTTACCAGGAATTGAGCAAAGTTTCTCCGAACTTCACCATTGCCGCTTCCTTTGGAAACGTGCATGGTGTTTACAAACCAGGAAATGTGAAATTGATGCCAATCATTCTGAAAAATTCTCAGGATTACATCAAAGAAAAACTGGGTATTTCTGACGTACATCCTGTTAATTTTGTGTTCCATGGTGGTTCAGGTTCCACACATGCCGAAATCAGGGAGGCAATCAGTTATGGTGTGATCAAAATGAACATCGATACTGATACGCAATGGGCTTTCTGGGATGGTATCCGCATTTTTGAAGCTGCCAATCATGGTTACTTACAGAGCCAGATCGGAAATCCTGAAGGTGCAGACAAGCCCAATAAGAAATTCTATGACCCCCGCGTTTGGTTACGCAAGGGTGAGGAAACACTTATTGCAAGGCTTAAGGTTGCATTCGAAGACTTGAATGCCATTAACAGCATTTAAGACAACAATATAAAGCAATTGCTACCGCTTCGGTTAATTCCGGAGCGGTTTTTTTTGTTTCAGCAATTATTAAAATTAACTTTGGAAAGAACCATTAAGCTTTGTTGAAGGCGTTAAAACTTATATTATGAGGGGTTTGATTTTTACAATTATTCTTTTTGTCATTTCTGTTGATTGCATATCGCAGAACAACAATGCATTGAATAAAAAGACTGAAACACTCTACAATGAAGCAAAATCGAATGCTCAGGCCGGAGACCGGGGCAAGGCCATTGCATTACTTAATCAGGTTTTAAAAATTGATCCTCAGTATTATATGGCATTTTTCGGTCTTGCCGATATTTATCATGAAACGAAAGAGGACCAATTGGAGAAGGATGCACTTGCAAATGGTTTGAGCATCTGCAAGGATCGGTTTCCGAACGGTTATAAGTTTCTTGCGGAACTTTTATATGCTGAGGCTGCTTATACGGACGCGTTAAAAAATATTGATAAATATAATTCTCTAAAAAAACCGCTGACGATTGAGGAGAACCGTTTGCTCGAATCATGCCGTTTTGCCGTAAAGGCGATTGAATCTCCGGTCGCTTTCCATCCGGAGAATGCAGGTAATGCAATTAATACAAGTGAAGATGAGTACTGGCCAAGTTTAAACGGCGAAGCGAATGCCCTCGTGTTTACACGATTGATTACACAAGATAAGGATGGAAGAAAAATAGCCTATCCGCAGGAAGATTTCTATGTTTCGCGAAAGGATTCCAGCGGATGGCAAAAAGCCGTACCATTGGGTCCTCCGGTAAATACGGGTGAAAACGAGGGAGCGCAATGTATTTCGGCGGATGGTCGCCTCCTGTTTTTTACAGGTTGTGGTCGCCCCGACGGATTGGGAAGTTGTGACATATACATGTCTGTCAGGCAGAAAGGCAAATGGTCGGAGCCTGTTAATCTCGGAAATCCTGTAAATACCAGCTCGTGGGAATCGCAACCTTCTGTTTCGGCCGATGGCCGTCTGCTCTATTTTACAAGTAATCGCAAGGGCGGTAAAGGTAAAATGGATATTTGGCGGGCCGAAAAACTGGGTGTTTCTCCAGAAGGTTTTCCGGTTTATGGAAAGGTCATTAATATGGAAAGCATAAATACTCGCGGAAACGAACTTTCGCCTTTTATCCATGCTGATGGTAAGTCGTTATATTTTGCTTCCGATTTTTGGCCGGGGATGGGAGGCAAAGATCTGTTTGTTATTTCATTAGACAGCACTAAAAGATCAATTCCGTTGAATTTGGGTTATCCGGTGAATACCAATGCAAACGAAGAAGGACTTGTTGTAGAGGTCTCGGGTGATAGAGCCTGGTACACTGCAAATAATAATGGGTTCGGAGGCCGGGATATATTTACTTTTCTATTGCCTGAGGCATTAAAACCTCAACCTGTGTCATGGGTGAAAGGGACGGTGATCAACAAAAAAACACGTCAATTGATCTTCCCGGAAATTGTGTTGAATGATTTGGCTGATAATAAATTAGTACAGCATTTATACCCTTTTGAAAATGATGGAGAATTTCTTTTTTGTCTTCCTTCAGGGCACAATTATGGCTTAAACTTATCAAAAGAGGGTTATCTGTTTCATTCCGAGAACTTCAATCTATTGGAAGCAAATAACCGTTATCAACCATTAAAGCTTATTATTGAACTTGATCCGATCGAAACCGGCAAGACAACTATCCTGAAAAATATTTTCTTCGAAACAGATTCATCCAGTTTAAAGCCCGAATCGAAGGGGCAGCTTGGCGAGATTGTAGTTTTCATGAAAACGAATCCGGGATTGGTGATCGAGATCGGTGGACATACTGACCTTCAGGGATCTGAAGAGTATAACTTGATTCTCTCAAGGAAACGTGCTGATGCTGTCGTCAAATCGTTGGTTGGCTCCGGAGTTCCTTCAACGCGGCTTAAAAGCAAAGGTTATGGATTTTCGGTTCCTGTCGCTGATAATGGAGACGAACAGGGAAGAGCTTTAAACCGGAGAACAGAGTTTAAAATTTTAGAAAACAAGTTGAGTAAGTAGATTTGGATTGAAGTATGCTGATTGTCAATTTAAAAACCTCAATATAGGTCTTGTTATTCCAGAATTAGCTCCACCATATAATCAAAATGGGCACCTGCGATTTTGTCTTTGACTGAGAAGCCGCATAATTTGGCAATATCTGAGAAGGTTTCCGGATCAACAAACAGCCAAGGGAAAGGCTTTCCTTTAATTGCTTTATAACTAAGATGATATTCCATCTCTCCATAATAGGCATCTGAAGCAATATCAACCCACATTTCACCATTCTCGTCGGTAAAAAGATAGAGCAAATCTGATGAATCAGCCAGGATCTTACCTCCTGGATTCAGAAGTGTTTTAAGGTGAAGTAGTAATATTTCGAGGCCTGGCAATGTCTGGGCAACCCCAGCGCCATTCATCAATAAAAGGAGGGTATCGTATTTCTGATCTTTAAGCGCGTAAACATCTTTAAGTATTACATTTTTTATCCCTCTTTTCCGCATCGTATCGCACGACAACGGAGAGATATCAAGTGAGTCCACTTCAAACCCTTGGTTTTGAAGCCATATGGAATGAACTCCGGCCCCGGCTCCAATATCGAGTATTTTCCCTGAACAACGCTTTAGTGCCTCCTGCTCCTGAATCGGCATTTCTTCATACGATCTGAAAAAATAGGATGGTGAAAGTATTTCATCTTCGGCAATATCGGTTTTTACAACAATTGATTCGCCGATAATACCATTCTGGTAGTCCCACACGGCTTGTCCAATCGGATCGTGATGTTTTTTAAGAATGGGCATATTGTATATTTCGTTTAAATATTAGTAAAGGAAACTAATGAAAAGAGCAATATTTAAGGCTGTTACAGTTCCACCTATTAAATAGAGCAGTACCTTATCCAAATTTGTGTTTTTGTATTTACCCATCACCTTTTCGGATGAGGTGAGCCACACCTGCACAAAGATAGTGATCGGAAGTTGGATACTCAATATCATTTGAGAGTAAATCAGTCCGCTAAACGGATTCGAAATAACAAAGATAATCAGCAATGCAACAACGAATGAGATGGTGATCCCAAGTCTGGAGTGATTATCCTTAATGTCGTATGGTTCACTAAATATTCCTGAAAAGATTGAGCCTGCTGCCATTCCAGAGGTGATTGTTGAGGCAATACCAGAGAAAAGCAAGGCTACAGCAAAAACAACTCCTGCATGAATTCCCAATAAGGGATCCAGTAAACTTTTCGCTTGCTGTAATTCAGTTACAATAGTGCCAGCTTTGAAAAATGTAGCAGCGGCAAGTAAGATCATCGCACTGTTGATCGCCCAGCCAATAAGCATTGATATAATGGTATCAAGGAATTCGTAGTTGAGCCTTTTTTTAATTGTTTTTTCATCCTGTAAGTTCCACTGCCGGCTTTGAATGATCTCGGAGTGCAGAAAAAGATTGTGCGGCATTACTACGGCTCCCAATACGCTCATTATTATAACCATAGATCCTTTTGGAAAACTCGGGGTTACCCATGATCTGATGGCACTGTCCCAATCGATATTTACAAGCGAAAGTTCGTACAGAAACGATAGGCCGATGACAGAAACAAAAGCGATAATCCATTTTTCGATCATCTGGTAACCGTTGGTAAAGAGCATGATGAGAACAAAAACTACCACAAGTATAGCCCCGGCTCGTATTGGAATTTGAAACAACATATTTAATGCAATCGCACCACCAAGAATTTCAGCAAGTGAGGTTGAAATCGAAGCCAGAATTGCTGTAAT
This sequence comes from Mariniphaga sp., assembly GCA_025355585.1. Lineage (GTDB taxonomy): Bacteria > Bacteroidota > Bacteroidia > Bacteroidales > Prolixibacteraceae > JAAFHB01. Next base: position 27,541 of record JANXZJ010000102.1, read on the forward strand.
CAGTACCGAAATCGAGTAGCCAGGTTTCATATATTTGGTGGTCGCCTCCGAAAGACAAAGTCCGGTTGCAATCCCAAGATGCGCTACATTGTGCTGGAGCATGATCAGCATAATCGTCGATAAGGTAACCATCCAAAGGAGCTGATAGCCAAATTGAGCCCCCGCTCCAAGATTGGATGCCCAGTTTCCCGGGTCAATAAACCCAACTGTAACAAGCAAACCAGGCCCCAGAAACTTAAGAATTTCAAGTCCTCCAAACTTCGGCCGGTAATCCTTCCGGTCGATATTATTGATAAAGTGTGAAAATCGTTTGAACATAGTGCAAATTTAACCTTTTTGAATTTTAGGATTTACTAAACAAACAGATTACTTTTCATTTTGTTAATGGCCATTGTCATTCAAAAGCGGTAAATTTGCAACCGCATGATAAAAGAGAAAGTTGTAATTGGCCTTTCGGGCGGCGTCGACTCAAGCGTGGCTGCCTATCTTCTTAAAGAAGAGGGGTATGATGTGATTGGAGTGTTTATGATTAATTGGAAGGATAATACAGGAACACTAACTGCCGGATGTTCATGGGAAGACGATGCAACATTTGCCGAAATGATTGCCAAAAAGTTGGATATTCCATTTCATGTAATTGATCTCTCCGATTTCTATCGTAAACGCGTAGTTGATTATATGTTTTCGGAGTACGAAAAGGGGAGAACACCCAATCCGGATGTACTTTGCAACCGCGAGATTAAATTCGATCTCTTTATGGAAAAGGCGATAGAGTTGGGAGCTAAATATGTGGCCACCGGCCATTATTGCAGGCGGGAAACTATTGATATTGATGGAATCAGCTATTATCGTTTACTGGCGGGTACCGACCCGAATAAAGATCAGAGCTATTTCTTGTGCCAACTCAATCAGCATCAACTTTCAAAGTCTTTATTTCCAGTTGGACATCTGCTTAAACCAGAAGTGCGGGAAATTGCCCGGCAGCAAGGCTTAATTACTGCTGAACGAAAAGATTCTCAAGGTATTTGCTTTGTTGGTAAAGTTGATCTTCCGGTTTTTCTTCAGCAAAAGCTTGTTGCTAAAAAGGGAAACGTGATTGAGATTTCTGCTGATTTCATGTTGAAAAAGAAACAATTTCCGAAGGACCGGGAATTCTTTAGTAAGATTTGTTCCCCTTTCCCATATAAACCATGGAACGGAAAAGTGATTGGTGAACACAATGGAGCTCACTTTTATACGATAGGTCAACGGAAGGGATTAAATATTGGAGGATTCGAAAAACCTCTTTTTGTACTGGCAACGGATGTTGTCCGCAATATTATCTATGTTGGCGAAGGGAAAGAGCATCCGGGGCTATATCGTCAGGGACTATTTATTCCCAAAAATGATATTCATTGGATACGTCCTGATCTTGCAATGAATGAAGGAGATGACTGCAGTTTCCTCTTTCGTATCCGCTATCGGCAGCCATTGGAGAAGGGGCAGATTTATATGAATAATGACGGAGCATACGTGTTGTTTGATGAGGAACAGCGTGGAATCACCTCCGGACAATTTGCAGCATGGTACCTTGGGGAGGAACTAATCGGTTCAGGTATAATTGCTTGAAAATACAGAAATTCCAGATTGTATAGCTCTAAGATTGGATGATTCTGCTAATCATTCAAATGTGCTACTCTAAATATTGAAATATACTTTTAATATACTGTAAACGAAATGCATATGTCAATTATATGTGCTATATATTATTTTTGATAAATTATATATTCTAAATAAAAACTGATATAGAAATGCAAAGTGCAGATATATTGATGAATATACGATCTTGCTATTTGTATAAGAATATTTAGAATTTTGCTTGTTTTAGCCTTATACAAAGGTTATATTTGACCTTATTTGATCTAAATAAAAATAACAGCTTAAGATTAAATAGATTTAAGAAAATTTCCTCTCCTGTATTGGGCTTTAAATCCAGCTCCAAATGCGCTTTAAGTTTTTATTCAATTCAAGTAATTAATGCGTAAAAAATCTGTGTTATTATGAAAATTCGTTTATTGTTATTTAGTTTGCTATTGCTAAGCTCAGGCAAATTATGGTCTCAAGAAAAGCCCCTGGCCAATATCCCTATGATTGGCGATGATGCTCCATCATTTACTGCCGAAACAACTTCTGGCACTTTAAATTTTCCTGATGATTATGGCCGAAAATGGAAAATTATTTTTAGTCATCCCCGTGATTTTACACCTGTTTGCTCCTCCGAAATTTTGACGCTGGCGCACATGCAGGATGAGTTTGACAATCTCAATGTCAAGTTGGTGATTGTTTCAACCGACACTTTATCTAAACATTTTATGTGGAAAAAGGCATTGGAAGAGACCGCTTATAAAGGTAAAGATCCTGTTAAGATCAATTTTCCGCTTGTCGATGATAATCGTTTGATCGTTTCAAAGGAATACGGGATGTTGCATTTACCGATTAGTACGACTAAAGATGTTCGTGGTGTTTTCATCATCAATCCTCAAAACAAGATCGAAGCAATCTATTTCTATCCAATGAATATCGGGAGAAATATGGAAGAGATTAAAAGAACGGTTATTGCACTTCAAACAGCTGGAAAGGGAAAAGATCGTGTACTGACTCCCGCCAACTGGCAATTAGGCGATGATGTAATGGTTCCTCAATTCCCTTACACTGAAAAACAGATACGGGACAATCCAGATCTGAAGTATAACTTTTACAATGTGGGGTCATTTATGTGGTTTAAGAAAGCAGAAACTTTATCACAGAAATGAAATAGAATTTTATACATGTTGGTGAGCCGAAATCATCCATACCTCAATCAAAAAGAGGCTTTCTCGATGTATCAGAGAAAGCCTCTTTTGTTTGATAGCTGTATTCCAGGTTCATTTCAAATATTTATTTCCGGAAGGTGCAACGGTATTTTCTGTTTTTCTTATTAATCAAGCTTCTCTGCGTTTGCCAGTAGAAATGCTTCTGCTTCAGTACTCCAAAGTCCATTGTATTGATCACAGATTTCAGCCAGACGGGCATAAACCGGATTGGTTTTTCCTTTCTGAGCAAAGTTGGTGATTGGTGTTAACGGCATTTCGATATGGTTGTAAATCAGTTTTTTACCACCAGGTATTTCCGGAAGATGAAGCGTTGCATCAATCACTGCATTTATTCCTCCGATGTGGGTGACTAATCCTGCAGGATCGAGGCCTGCAGACATCAAAGCAAGGGCTTCTTTCATATCAGCAGTGTTGCCACCGCTGGTTCCCACAATATGCGTATAGGCATAATGAACATTGTAAAAGTTGAGGGATGCCTTGAAATTCGGATCCGATGGTCCGGCAAAGAAATTCAGACATCCGTCGAAGGCTAATAAAGCATCGGCCTGTTCGACAACCGGGGCGACTGGCGCAAATACAAAAATGTCGTTATAACCTTCACCTCCGCTGATTTCCTTCAGTGAATCAATCGCATTGGCAAATTTAGAGGTATTTACATACCGCAGATCAATCCCTCTTGATGTTGCAAATTCCACAGTATACAAACCTGCTGCCCGATCCAGCCGGGTTTGATCGATGTCGGTGACAATCAGTAATGATGGCTTGCGATCGTCGCGGTGAAGTACATAGTTAATTGCTGCAAGTCCCATCGGTCCGACACCTGCCAGCAACGCCATTTTACCGCCTTCAACAATCTCCATTTTGTGAACGTACGATCCCGGAGTGGTGTGATAATTGGCGTGGATTGCCCCGATTACACATGAAAGTGGTTCGGCCAGTGAGCCCGGGTAAAATCCTTCGCCTGTGTAAGGGAGCAAACAATCGGCTTCCATTACTTCATTCGGAATAATAACATATGTGGCGTCGCCACCGATAAAGCTGTAAGAATAACCGGGGGCGCCTAATACTCCTACGCGACTTCCCGGATAAGTAATGGCCGGTTGGATAGAGAATTTATCCCCAGCCTTGAATTTGTCGTTCCATTTTGACCCGATCTCTATTAATTCACCTGCAAACTCATGGCCTATTATGACTGGATTGATGTCGCAATCATTGGGAATTCGCTTGTGTTCAGGTCCCTGACTTGCCGCTTTGTAGGATGACATGCAAAGACTGTCGCATATTACCTTGGCTAATATTTCATTCTCATTTATTTGTGGTAGCTCGAATTCTTCGAGCCTCAAATCCTTCTTCCCGTATAATCGTACTGCACGTGTCTTCATTGTATTCTTTTTAGTTTTTGTACCGGATAATAGCTGCGAGTCACTAGTTCAGCATATTTTGCCCGCCGGTTACAGGCACAGCCTGGCCGGTTTCGTACTCCTGTTCCATCACGTAGAAAATAGCTCTTACAACATCGATCACACGACAACCTCTTCCTGCCGGAACCTGTTTCTCATAAAATGCTTTTACATCTTCCACATCTTCAGCTGCAGGGACT
>JANXZJ010000158.1 GCA_025355585.1 Mariniphaga sp.
GCCTGTCCTGCCGCCAATAGCGGAAGGAAAAATACGATGTATATATAAATCTTCTTCATAAACGATCATTTAAACTGATTATCAACTTCCTCTGCACTCTTATGTATTCCGGAGGATACGAAAGTATAGATGGCCGGGATTACAAATAAAGTGAGGATCAGTGAAAATATAATACCACCAACAATTACAATACCCAATGGGACACGGCTGGAAGCCGCTTCGCCAAGGCTCAGTGCAATTGGTAAGGCACCAAGCGATGTTGCCAGACTGGTCATCAGGATAGGACGAAGACGTTGTGTTGCAGCTTCTGTAACTGCATCGAATTTCGATAGTCCGAGTTGCCGCTTCTTATTGGCGAATTCCACAATCAAAATTCCGTTCTTCGTCACAAGTCCAATCAGCGTTATCATCCCGATTTCGGAGAAGATATTGAGGGTTTGATGGAAAATCCATAAGCTCAGAACTGCGCCGGCGATTGCCAGTGGCACAGTGATCATGATAATAAACGGATCCTTAAAACTCTCGAACTGCGCTGCAAGCACAAGGTAAATAAGCATCAATGCCAAAATAAAGGCAAACGAAGTATTGGACGAACTTTCGGAAAAGTCGCGCGATGGTCCGCTTAGCGAGGTCTGAAAGCTATCATCCAGCAATTTGTCGGCGATCGCCTGCATGGCTGCAACACCATCGCCAATCGTTTTGCCCTCAGCCAGTGAAGCCGAAACAGTAGCCGATTTATACCGGTTAAAATGGTATAATGATGGCGGATTCGCGCTCGTTGAAATGTTCAGCACTTCGGATAAGGCAATGTTATTACCCAAATTATTGCGTACATACAGTTTCGAAATATCGGTTGGTTGCTGGCGGTCCTGTAATCCAACCTGGCTGATGACCTGGTATTGCCGGCCATTCATAATGAAATACGCCAGTCGGCGACCGCTGAAAGCGCTCTGCATCACCCCTGCAATATCGGTAACCGTAAGGCCCAACTCCCGTGCCTTTATACGGTCAATCACAATATCCACTTCAGGTTTATTGAATTTGAGGTTCACATCCACATTCTGAAACGTTTTATCGTTGCGGGCAGCATCGAGGAATTTAGGGATGACGTCCCTTAATTTATCAAAATCCAGATTCTGCACCACAAATTGCACAGGCAATGCGCCACGAGATCCCAAACCTACCGAAATTGTTTGCTCCTCGACCGGGAAAATCCGGAGGTTATTGAAGCGCAACACCTTTTTCGATAAATCTTTCACAATCTCACTTTGCGTTCTGTTTCTTTGGGCAGCCGGCACAAAACCAAGACGGCCACTTCCGCCATTCATTCCTGAACCACCAAAACCGGGTAGTGCAAGAAATGAAAAACTTCCTTCAGGAATAGAATCTATCAGGTAATTACCAAATTCGCCACCGGCTTTTGTCATATAGCCAAAGCTGGCGCCTTCGGGTCCGCTGATCTGGAAACGAATGTTCCCCTTATCCTCCAAAGGCGCTAACTCACTTTGCAGGTTTTTGCCTATAAAAAAGGTCATCAAAAGACATATCAACACGATTCCCCATGCCATACCACGTACATTGATAAACTTTTTGAGCGTACTTCTGTACCCGTTTTCCATCCCTTTGAAAAATGGTTCTGTTGCATTGTAAAACTTACCATGCTGGGCATTTTTCCTGTTCAGGAAGACATTCAAAACCGGGGTTATCGTCAATGAAACAAAAGCCGATATCAGCACAGCACATGCGACAACAACTGCAAATTCCCTGAACAAACTGCCAACAAAACCCTGCAGAAACAATACGGGTAAAAAGACGATGGCAAGTGTGATTGAAGTGGAAATTACCGCAAAAAAGATCTCTTTACTCCCCTCGAGTGCGGCTTTGTGGATGTGCATGCCCCCCTCGAACTTTCGGAATATATTCTCTGTTACCACGATACCATCATCCACCACCAATCCTGTTGCGAGGATAATCCCCAGCAATGAAAGTATATTGATCGAGAACCCGGCAAGGTACATCACGAAGAAAGTGGCAATCAGTGAAATCGGGATATCGATCAACGGCCGGATGGCAATCAGCCAGTTCCGGAAGAAAACAAAAATCACCATGATTACGAGGATCAGCGAGATCAGTAAGGTCTCCTTCACTTCATTCAATGACCGGCGGATATTGAGTGTATTATCGAAAAGGGTTGTAAATTGAATGTCATTCTTCTGCGACTTTTTAATTTCATCAAGCCGCCTGTTAAACTCATCTGAAATGTTGATATAATTAGCGCCAGGCTGAGGGATAATGGCCAATCCAACCGCACTTACACCATTCAGTCGCCAGCTTTGTTCGTATTGTTCGGGGCCCAGTTCAACTTTTGCCACATTACTGAGCCGCACAATCCCGTTGTTGTCTTCGCGGATAATCAGGTCTCTGAAATCTTTTTCAGTTGTCAACCGGCCCAATGCCCTGATGGTGAGTTCTGTCTTGCTGCCGTAAATTTTCCCGGAAGGGACTTCTACATTTTCCTTATTTAATACCGTAGTTATATCGTTGAATGTGATATTGTAGGCATTCAGTTTGTCAGGATCGATCCAGAGACGCATCGCGGGACGCTTCTGACCTACAATATTTACCGAGCTTACTTCGGGTATGGTTTGAAACTTATTCTGGAGTACATTTTCAGCGTAATCGCTCAACTCCAGCAAACCCTTGCTCGGGCTTTGGACAGCCATCAAAATAATAAAGTCGCTGTTCGCGTCTGCTTTTGTAACAACCGGGGGAGCATCGACATCCTGTGGTAAATTGCGTGTAGCCTGACTTACCTTGTCACGAACATCGTTGGCCGCTGCTTCAAGGTTGGTTGTCAGGTTAAATTCAACAGAAATATTACTGCTACCTACTGAACTCGATGAGGTTATGGTACGGATTCCGGGAATACCGTTGATTGACTTTTCGAGTGGTTCAGTAATCTGGCTTTCGATAATATCGGCATTGGCTCCTGCGTACGAAGTGCTTACCGATATTAATGGCGGATCAATTGCCGGGAACTCACGAATACCCAGGAAATTGAAACCGATTACCCCGAACAGGATAAGGAATAAACTCATCACTGTTGCCAGTACGGGTCTTTTGAGCGAAAGTTCTGATATATTCACGTTATCGAAGAATAGAGTTTGACTGAATAGTGGTGCTTAATTGTTCTCTTTCAATTTCCTGGCCCTTTTGACCTTTATCGCAGCATTGGGCCTTACGAACAACATTCCACTCACAATAATGCTGTCGCCGGGATTCACACCACTTGTCAATTCAACTAGCGTGGCATTCCGCAATCCGGTTTCAACATTCACGAAGACAGCTTTTTGATTCTTAACTACAACCACCTGGTTTGAAAGGGCATCAGGAATAATTGCATTGGTAGGAACCATAATCCCTTTTCTGTTTTGATCCAACAGTACTTTTACAAATGACCCGGGATGGATGATTCCGCCCGAAAGCATTGCCCTTACCTTTATATTACGTGTCACTGAATTGATCTGTGGTTCGATCGCACTCACAATTGCATCCATGCTTTCGGCAGATGAATTGGTTTGGATTTTCACCTTATCACCTTTGTTAATGATTGTGGCATAGGTTTCAGGCACTGTAAAATCAATTTTCACCTTATCGCTTTGCTGCAAGGTACCGATCAGGGTTTGCGGTGTTACGTAGGCGCCCGGACTAACAACACGCAATCCAAGTTCACCATTAAAGGGTGCCCTGATGACTGTTTTATCAATCTGCGCATTTAAAACCTTAATGTTAGCTTGGTAAGTATTCACCTGACTAAGGGCAACATCGTAATCAGCCTGGTTTACACCATTTACTTTCAACAGGTTGCTCAGCCGCTTTTCGGTTTTGATGGCAAGATCGAGCTGAATCCTCTGCTGTTCAAGCTGTGCCTGTAAGTCAGCATCATTCACTTTCGCAAGGATCGTTCCCGCTTTAACCGATGCACCATCAGGGATATTCAGGTAGACAAGACGCCCGCTAATCTCAGGACGAAGCTCCACCATTTCGTTCGATAGTACAGAACCATTCACCTCAAGGCTGCTCGCTACATCTTCGGCACCGGCAACAATCACCTCAACCATTACGGGAGGTTTCTCTGCTACAACCTGTACTTTATTTTTGGATTTACAGGAAATGAAAAATGAAAGTACGATCAGCACACTAATTAATCTTGTTAAATACTTCATGATCCGGTATTATTTGCTTTGCTTAAATTATCTTTTATGATGCCAAGAATAGAAAGAAATTCGGTTTGCTGCAATTCGGTAAGACCGTTATAGGCTACAGCCGTTACCTCTTTCATTGAATTTCTAATTCCCGGTAATATTTCTTTTGCTTTATCAGTTATTGTCAGGCAGTATTTTCTCCCGTCAACAGAACTCTTTACCCGCTTTACGTAACCTTTCCCTGCAAGGTAGTCCACTATCCGGACAACACTTACTTTATCTGTTTCGAGCTGGCAGGCCAACTCTTTTTGCGTAAGGTCACCATGCCCAAGATCTATCAAAATCAGGGCATAGTAAGATCTTTCGATATCAAGGTAATTGAGTTTTTCGTTTAATAATTGCAAAAAGCTCCTGCCTGTATGTGAAAGGATCCTGCCGATGGGTTGGATATTCTGTTTTTCTTCCATTGCTGATTAACGTGCGAAGATAAATTAAATATCAAATGGTTTACATTGTGAACTAATAAATAATATTCAAATGATATTAAATGTTGCAGGGATAATTTGCCTTGTGGCTCAGACATTCCTGTAACAGGAATGTAACAATGTTGTAACTTCATTTAATAATCCTGTAACATCATTGTAACAATATTAAGGAATTTTTGCATCGTAATTTAATGACGAAAATAATTCAATATTTATGAAAAAGCTTAATTCAATTTTATTCTTTCTTTTTTTGCTGGTTGCGTTTAATGTTAAAGCGCAGGATCCGGCTGTAAATGAAAAATTGACAGAAGTAAACGACAAGGTGAATGGTTTACTTGAAAGGCTGGCAACTGACGAGGCAGATCTGTCGAAATTGACGAAGATTAAAATCTCAGGTTACATGCAGGCTCAATATCAAAACTTCGAAAGTAAGGCCGTTCAGCCCAATAGCTATTTCTCTCTTAGAAGAGTAAGGGTTAAATTTACTTACGAAGCAACAGATGGTGTAAAATTCGTTTTAACACCCGACTTTTCACCAGGAAACTTTGCATTGAAAGATGCCTATGTTGTGTTAAACGATCGTTGGTCGAAATCATTCTCTTTGTGGGCAGGTAAATTCAACCGTCCAAATTACGAAGTTGAATATTCATCAAGTCAGCGCGAAATGCCGGAACGTTCAAAGGTAATCGGAACACTATATCCGGGCGAACGTGCAATTGGTGCAAAACTGGAATTTAATCCTGTTAACGTCCCAATCCATATGCAATTGGCAGTACTTAACGGTGCTGAAGGAATTACAGTTAACAGTAATGCAGGCGTCAACCTGAACAGCAACGAAAACAAAGATTACGACAATTACAAAGATGTAATGGCACGTATTACCTACAACCTAAGTCTTGGAAGCTTTGGCGGACTTGATTTCGGCGCGCATGGTTATTTTGGAAGCCTTAAATCGAATGCACTTACAACATTAAGCAGCGACTATACAACAGTTTCAAGTATTAAAGTTGGTGACCCATTAAAGAGAAACTGGTTAGGTGGTGAATTTCAATTATTTGCTGATGTATTAGGTGGATTGTCAATCAAAGGTGAGTACCTGGCAGGTAAAAATGCATCAGTTGGATATGCACCTTTTTCCCTTGCAGGAGTTGCAAAACCGGGTGTTGCCAATTTTCAAAATAAATTTGCCGGTTACTATCTTTACCTAATCAAGAATCTTGGTAAGAAGAACCAGTTTGCATTCCGTTATGACTATTATGACCCAAATACCAACATCAAAGGGAAAGACATCAGCATTACTAAATTCACTCCTGCTGATCTGACAACCTTATCTGCAAAGACAAGTGGTAAAAGCGACCTTGCTACCACCACCTTAGGTTTTGCTTTCCACCACTATTTTGATGACAATTTAAGAATTACGCTTGCATACGAAATCGTTCAGAATGAAAAAGTTGGAACTGTAGGTAAAGTTGTGGACAGTTACACAAATCCAGACGGAACTTCCGGCACTATGGATTACAGTTCGAAAGTCAATCAGAATGTACTGACATTAAGAATCCAGGCAAAGTTCTAAGGAACGAAGGCAGAAGGTAGAGACGCGATTAATTGCGTCTTTGCACAAGCCAGCCGCACGTTTTAATAGATTCAGAATTATTACACAGATAAAATAAAAGTACAATGAAATCATTCAAATTATTAAAGGTATCAATCATTGCAGTTTTGCTTGGTGTTATCACTTTTGCATTCACAGCTGCACCCGAACGTATCACCGTTAAAGGTTCGGACACGATGGTAATTTTGGCACAGAAATGGGCCGAAGTGTATATGAAAACCAATAGCGGCGCCAACATCCAGGTAACAGGTGGCGGATCGGGTGTCGGAATTTCAGCATTGATTAATGGAGCAACCGATATCGCGAATGCGAGCCGCAAAATGAAAAGCACCGAAAAAGACAAACTCAAACAAAGATACAATTCGCTTGGTGTTGAAGTTGCCTGTGCAAAAGACGGTATTACAATTTATGTGAATGCTGCAAGCAAGGTAAAAGAATTATCGATTAAACAATTAGGACAAATTTTCAGAGGTGAGATCACAAACTGGAAAGAATTAGGCGGAGCTGATGAAAACATCAAATTATACGGAAGAGAAAACAGTTCAGGAACCTACGTATTCTTCCAGGAGAATGTTGTGAAAGGTGACTACGCTTCAAGTTGTCAGACACTTCCGGGAACTGCTGCAGTAGTAAATGCAGTAAAGAAAGACCTTTACGGAATTGGTTACGGAGGTGCAGCTTATGCCGAAGGAATTTCGATCTGCAAAGTAAAAAAAGATGATAACAGCCCGGCTTTCGTCCCTACAGCGGAAACAATTAAAACCGGCGAATATCCTATTACCCGATATCTTTACATGTACCTGCGCAACAGGCCAACAGGCGAGACAAAAAAATACATCGACTGGATTTTAAGTGCTGAAGGTCAAAAACTGGTTGTTGAAGTGGGTTACTTCCCGGTGAAGTAAATCATGTGCAGTCTGCATAAACTCATATTCAATTGATTAAAAGCGAATAATTTCTTCACAGGAATTATTCGCTTTCACTTGTTTATGACAGCACTTTTTGATCAGCTTAATAGTAAAAAAATAAATATGACCAAAGAACCAACTAAAAAGAAAGCTGGAGGCAAATCAACCGCGGATATTACGGAACCGGTTCGCATTGATATCACACGAAAAAAATTCCGGCTTGGTGATTACCTTGCAGAAAAAGTAATCAAAGGAGTTGCCTTTCTTTCAATTACAATTATTGTCCTTATCTTCTTTTTTGTATTTCGTGAAGCTTTTCCAATTTTCAGTAGTTCGAAAGCGGAAAAACCTTCAACAACCGAAAAAGTTGTTCAGGAAGCACAGGAGACTTATGGCGCAGTAACCGATAAAACATCAAAAACGGAGGAGGTTCAGGAGACTTACGGTGATGTAACTGATCAACCGGCTAAAACAGAGACCCAGGAAACATACGGAGCAGTGACGGATAGTGCCCAGGTTCAGGAACAATATGGTGTTCAGACAAATGATACATCCGTAACAACGGATCCAGCTGATACTTATACGGTCAGTGCGGGAAGCGGATTCGACGATAACCAATCAGCTATAAAAACGCTTGCCACCAAAGACTGGATCCCGGTTTCTGAAAAACCACGATATGGTCTGCTTGCTTTAATTTTGGGAACATTTAAGATCACGGTCATTTCGTTGCTGTTTGCCGCACCAATAGCCATTCTTGCTGCACTTTATACAGCCGTATTCGCAAACAAAAAAATGAAAGAGATCATCAAACCAACCATTGAATTGTTGGCAGGATTTCCTTCTGTGGTAATCGGATTCTTTGCATTGATGGTTTTAGCCACCTTCCTTCAGGAGATGTTCCATTACGAAACAAGGCTAAACTCTTTTGTAGGAGGTATCGCGATGGGAATTGCGGCCATCCCGATCATTTTTACGATTACAGAAGATGCTTTGACTGCAGTTCCAAAATCATATTTCGAAGCGAGCCTGGCGATCGGCGCCTCAAAATGGCAAACCGCTTTTTTCGTGATTTTGCCGGCAGCAACGCCCGGTATATTTGCGGCGATCCTTTTAGGCGTTGGCAGGGTTTTCGGAGAAACAATGATTGCCCTGATGGCAACTGGAAATGCGGCGCAGATGGATCTGAATCCTTTTGCATCGGTACGAACACTTGCAGCAACAATCGGCGCAGAAATGGCCGAAGTAGTTTTCGGTGATACCCACTACAATGTATTGTTTCTGATCGGATCGCTGCTCTTTATCTTTACATTCATCATCAATGCGATCGCTGAATTCTACGTGAAAGGAAAACTAATGAAAAGAATACAGGGAAAATGATAAAGAGTTTCAAGAAAAACATAAAAGGTATTGTAATCGAAGGGATTACATTGGCCTCAGCATTGCTGATTATCGCAATAGTGATCATCATGCTTACCGTGATTATTATAGGCGGAAAGGA
>JANXZJ010000160.1 GCA_025355585.1 Mariniphaga sp.
CGTTATTAATTTTGATCTTCCCCCAAGGTACGAAGATTACGTACACCGGATTGGCCGGACCGCCCGTGCCAACACCGATGGAGTAGCCATCTCGTTTATTGGTCCCGAAGAAGACTTTCACCTTGAAAATATTGAAAAACTAATCCGGATGAAAATCGAGGAGTTGCCATTCCCGGACAATATTGATGTTGTGCCATTAAGCCGACCTGAAAAACAGAGCATTGACCGCGAAATTGACCGCCAGAAAAGATTGGCTGATCCGGAGTTCCAGGGAGCTTTTCATGAAAAGAAAGCAAGGAAAGCTAAAAGCAGTCATTTAAGCGTCAATTACAAAAGTAATGTCGTCCGCGACACCAAAAGCAAGGGAAGAAAAAAGGGAAGATAATCAGGGTGCAAGTCTCGAAATAATCCAGGCTACCTCCTTCTTTGTAAATAAAATACGGTCGTGCAACCGGTTGGAACGGCCTTGCCAAAATTCAATCCGAAATGGATCAACCAGATAACCGCCCCAGAAGGAAGGTCGCTCAATCATATTCTCTACTGATTTGTATTGCTGCCCTTCCCAAAGTTTTTCAAGATACTCCCTGTCAGGAACTACCTGACTCTGATTTGAAATAACGGCACTCAGACGGCTTTCGAAAGGACGGCTGTGAAAGTATTCGTCAGAAACAAATGCTGAAGTTTTTGTCGCCATACCCTCAATTCGTACTTGCCTTTCGAGTTCAGGCCAATGAAACAACAATGCAACCTTTTGATTTAATGCGATCTCCTCCCCTTTCCTGCTCGAATAATTGGTAAAAAAACCAAATCCATGGTCTGACAGCGCTTTTAAGAGTACAACCCGCAAAGAAGGCACACCTTCGGGAGTAGCGGTTGCCAGCACCATCGCGGTGGGTTCATTCACCTTTGCTTCAATTGCTTCGCTGAGCCAATTCCCGAACTGATTTAGTGGATCCCGGTTGATTTGATTCTCGTCCAATACTTTAAGCCTGTAGTCCTTTCGGATATCTGCTAAATTCATGCTGATCGTTTTGGAATTAAACGCCTACTGCGCCCGGATTGTTTTAAAAGACGTATTGCCATGTTCCGTTTCTCCATATGATATCCAGACGTTCCTCCCATTTGATAAGCAACAAAATATCCCTACCTTTGTCTGATAGTAACATATGTTGAGAAGGAAAAATTGTTATGGAAAACCACGAAATGAATTCGGCGAAAGACAAAAGAAATAATCTGATTGTCATTACATTATCTGTTTTACTTGTTGCACTTGCCATCCTTTTTTTCTGGCAAAGAAATTCGTACCAGACAGATGCTGCTTTAATCAAGGCAGAAAAAGACTCGATCGCATCCGAACTTTCAAGAATGGCAACAAACTATAATACAATACGTTCAGAAAATGATACGCTCAATAAAAACATTAGTTTTGCACAGACCAAGGTAAAAGATCTTCTTGCTGAGGTTGAACAGGTAAAGAATGTAAGTTATCAGCAGATTACAAAATACCGACAGGAAGTGACCACCCTGCGTGACATCATGCGCAATTACATTGTACAGATTGATAGCCTCAATCAGAAGAACCAACGCTTGATGGATGAGAATACGAGTGTTAAGCAGCAGGTTACAGAAGTCAAAACGGCCAATCAACAATTGGAAACAGACAAGAAAAAACTGGAACAGACTGTGACCCTCGCCGCACAACTGGAAGCAAGTGAACTTAAAGCGTCGGGGATTACCGCTAAAGGAAAGGAACAGGTCAAAGCCAGCAGAATTGAAAAAGTTAAAATTGATTTTATCTTAAGTAAGAACCTGACAGCCAAACGCGGAGCAAAAAATATCTATGTAAGAATTCAACGACCGGATCAGATTCTGTTGATGAAATCGGATAAAGATATTTTTCAATTTGAAGACATGAAAATTCCGTATTCTGTTATGCGTGAGGTCGAATATGAAGGAAACGATGTTCCGGTCAGCATTTATTGGGATAACGCCAATGAATCACCTCTGATTCCAGGTAAATACACGGTTGATGTTTTTGCCGACGGCAGAAATATTGGTACCACTGTCTTTGACGTGAAATAAACGCCCTCAGCAATTCTCTATTACATTTTCAGGATGTATCAGCTCTCCGAATTACAGAAATATCTGAAACGGATCAACGCCGGACATTTTCTCGATGTAGCAACAGGCGAGGGTGATTTTCTGTTGTTCCTGCTCGATTCATTCAGTTCGTTTGACTCAGCAACTGGCCTTGACATCAATCCCGAGAGTCTCAAAGTAGCCCAAAATAAAATTGGAAGACAGAAGGTTGACTTTATCCAAGGGAATATCAGGAAACTTCCTTTTGAGGATAACTATTTCGACACAATTACTGTTTCTAATTCACTTCATCACTTCGATCATCCAGCAAAGGCCATTCAGGGCATTTTGCGCGTGCTTATTCCTGGGGGACTGCTCGTTATCAACGAAATGATCAACGAAAATTTAAACCCCGCGCAACAGACACATTTCGAATATCATTCTTTGAAAGCAGAAATTGACACTGCGGCTGGTGGTTACCACCATAAAATCTATACCCGGGAAGAACTACTGGAGATCATCCGTGAGAGTGGTCTTGAGCCGGTAGTTACAACTATCAATGAAGATCCGCCGATCATCCGGTCTCACGAAAAAATGTGGCAGTTTTTCCGTAAACTCGATGATTTTGTGAGCAATGCAACCCATCTTCCTAACGGACTTGTATATGAACAACGCGCCCAGATTATTAAAGAGATGGTCGAATTAAACGGATTTCAAAAACCACCTCAGGTCGGCATACTTGCTTATAAGGATTAGGCATCCTCACTTACAATGGCTTAACCTCCAGTTGTTGGAGATAACTATCATCGGTAAAAAACCACTTATTTTCTTTTCAATTATTTTACAATTCTTTAACTTAAAAGATTTGGCGGGTATTACCGGGAGCCCTATATTTGTCATACATTTTTTTTCATAAGTTTAGGTTTAGTTAGGTTAGTTAGTTTGGTTAGTTTTAGTAAAAGGATGGAACCGCCCGGTTCTGTCCTTTTCAATTTTAATAAAGTACCATCACCGGCTGATCCGCTTATTTGGTCTGCATTTTGTGCTGCTGACAATAGAAATACACAAATAACTGATCAGAATCATCAAAAATATGTTTTCAAATATAACTAAACATTATATAACTATATTACAATCACTTAATGATTTATTAGTTGATATATTCCGTAAATATTTGCGCTAATTTTTATGGTTGACCATAAATATTCATGCTAATTTTTATGGTAAACCGTAAAAATTTATATATTCGAGGAAAATTAAAGTATGACAATTCCCAGGTACATAGAAAGCCAATGTCTCAACCATCTTTCGACGAGTGGAAAAATATTACTTATTTATGGGCCTCGCCAGACTGGAAAAACTACATTGGTAAAGCACCTCGGAAAAAATTCCGGGCTTAAGTCGTTATATCTTTCGGCTGACCTTACTTAAAACGAAAACCTGTTGATGCAACGCGACCTGAAAACCCTTTCGGATTTAACCGAAGGCTACCAGTTGCTGATCATCGATGAAGCACAGAGAGTGCCCGATATTGGTCTGGTTTTAAAAGTACTTTACGATGAAATGCCTCATTTAAAGGTGATCGCTACAGGCTCGTCATCTTTTGACCTGGCGAATAAAACAGCAGAACCTTTAACTGGTCGTAAACAAGTATTTCACTTGCTCCCTTTTGCCTTAGGTGAAATTGCACAAGGGATGAATAACTACGAACTTGACCAGAAAATAGACGATGCTCTAGTTTATGGGTTATATCCGGAAGTGTATACAAGCAGTACCAGCCAGAAACGCAATATCCTCGGTGATATCTGCGAATCGTACATGTTTAAAGATATACTCCAGCTAACCACTATAAAATACACTTCCAAAATCAGGGATTTGCTACGCTTACTGGCTTTTCAGGTTGGACAGCAGGTATCGGTCAATGAGTTAACGCAAAAATTGTCGTTAAACAGGGAAACGGTAGAACGGTATATTGATCTGCTCGAAAAATCATTTGTAATTTTCAGGCTTCCGGCGTACAGTCGCAATTTGCATAATGAAGTCTCAAAAATGGATAAAATCTTTTTCTACGACACAGGAATCCGCAATTACCTGATAGACAATTTAAAGCCGCTCGATCAACGAATTGATACCGGCAATCTGTGGGAAAACTTTATCGTTGCAGAACGTCGAAAACAGTTATTTTACCAGCAAAAAAACGCGCAATGCTTTTTTTGGCGCACTTATACAGGTTCCGAAATCGACTATGTCGAAGAAGGCGAAAACGGATTAAATGGCTTTGAAATTAAAATATCAAAGACAAAAGCCCGGATTCCAAAATTGTGGCAAGATGAATATCATGGTGGCTATCAGCTGATCAACCGGAGCAACTACCTTGATTTACTGATGGAAGGGATGCGATGATAAAGAAAAAAATTGGGAGAAAGAATTTTGTGCACAACAGCTACAATGTAATCAATTAGCCTGTATGGCTTGAAGTATTGTAGAAAAATGCATGCCAATGAACCGATACCGCGTAGCGGTTAAACGATTATTATTCAAAGAACTCGAACAAATACTGCTCTTCAAATTCTATTTCATTCTTGTTTAAAAACTCCATATACTCCGTTTTAAATGTTTGCTTTTGGTGATGTCTTTCCTGATTTTTAATATATTCAAATACTCTGTCAATCTGCGAACGTCCATATGAAAAACCACCATACCCTTCCTGCCATTCAAATTTCCCGGGAAAGAATTTCTCTCGATTGATAAAGATACTTGAACTTCTTTTCACCTCTTTAACTGTTTCTGAAATAGAAATTTTCGGATTTAATCCCAAAAACAAATGGACATGATCTGCGACGCCATTGATTATTATTGATTTATGCCCAAGATTTGTTATGATTCCACTCATATATTCAAAAATACGCGGACGGATTTTTTCAACCATTAAGCGTTCCCTATGTTTTGGACTAAAAACCAATTGAATGTAGAATTGTGTAAAAGCTCCAGGTTTCATAAGTCATATTTCTAATCGATTTAAAATATCTCAATCAAATTAACTGCAAGATAATAAAATCAGATTAATATTTCTTTAACCGCTACGCGGTAAAGGGTTCACACGTAATCCATTTCTACAATACTAAAACCGCTACGCGGTAAAATTCATGATTAATTTGGTTCTACAATATAGAAACCGCTACGCGGATTATTTCAATCATTGATTCGGGTTCTACAATACTGAAATCGCTTAATGGTAAATGGTTCATGACTAATTTCGTTCTACAGTAGCAAAACCACTAAGCGGTATTATTTCCATCATTGATTCAGGTTCTACTTTATTGAAACCGTTACGCAATAATCAATTAGCCCGTAGGGCTTATAGAAACCCCGCATATCACCATCCCGATTACCGCGTAGCGGTTAAACAATTCAATATGAACCAACACGATCTCAAATTTATTTCAAAATTTGCTGATTGATCATCCTGATCTTTACCGGTCCTATTAAACCTGATTCCCGAAGATAACTATCGGCATCGGGACCATTAAATTTGTTGATATTTGTTTTGGTTAAGCGTTTATCTATAGGCAATTTGCTGTCGCCGATCAGACGATTAGGCCACATGTTCACGACCTCAACCTCCAGTTCGTTGGTTCCATTTTTGACGAACGGGGTAATATCGAACTGAAAGGGAGCACTCCACATTACCTGTAGCTGGTGTCCGTTAATTTTCATGGAAGCCATCTCCTGCACATTACCCAGATCGAGCATCAGCAATTTGTCTTTAATATCTTTCGCAGTCAAAGAGAATGTTTTCAAATAAGTGGCAGTTCCTGAATAGTATCTGATACCTGGCTCATCAAATTTAATCCAGGATTTCAATTCATTGATTTTCAATTTCTCAGGTGCGCCCCATTTCGGATCAAAGTGAAGGGTCCAATTACCTGAAAGCGGGACATCAGACATAGCCTGCTCTGCATGAACCACTTCTTTTTTACCATCTGACCATGTCAAATTGTATATTCCAGGTTCATAAATTGAAACCACGTTCTTTTCTCCTTGTTTAAAAAGATCGGCATATGGAATTGCCTTTGCTTCAAACTGATTACCGGGGAACAGGTTTTTCCCGTCTTTCTGAATTGCAGTAACATGATTTTGTGCAGGAGCATCTTTGAAAATCACAAAGACGGAACCCTCAGGCTCGAGATGAAGCGGAACAATCGTTTGACCGTTTTCTTCGCGGTAAGTCAATATCTCTTTTATTTCATTGGTTTTAGGATTCCAAAGTTGCGGGACTTTTCCACTTACCCGGAACGAAAATTCAACCTGTTCGTACCTGTCGGGCAGACTGGTCAGGTAACGGAATTCGAAATCGTTGATCCCCTTGCGTGCAAATCGATTGGCAACAAAATAAATATCTTCTTTATTTGTAGCGCGATGAATGTAGTCAAGTGCAGTCTTTTCCTGGTTACTTTTAAAACCGAAATCAGGTTTAACGTTCATCCCGGCTAAAACATCGTTGATATTCTGTCCCCAAATGACACGACCTTTACCAACTTTGTTTTCAGTAATCATTTTCCCATCCATTTTGCCCCACAGACGGTCGGTAATTGCTTTTAATTCGCGGTCACTCTCCGGAAACCCCGTCAATCCGGTCACCTCTTCCGGACGCGGTGAAACAACCGTCATCCCGGCATTCACAAGCAATTCAACCTTTTTCAACACATTCAGATCGATCGCTTTTTCGGGTGTAAGCATCAACACGCGGTAACTCATTCCATCGGGCAAAACAATTTTTTCACCGTCAAAAGATACCCTGTTCAGAATAATTTCTTTTGAGCACTTGTCCCAGTCGTAACCGAAATTCAACTCCGGAAAGTCTTCCTTCAGGAATACGAAATTCGGAACATCATCACCATAATAATAGAGCACATCGGCCACAAACAATCCTTGCTGAAGCAGGTAGCTGCTCCGGTTCAGGTAACTGATAAAATCTTTCGATTGCTTCCACCACGTGACATTCGGATTGAGATGGGTACCAGCGAAATACTCATTCCCAGGCAATCCAAATTCTTTGGGTGATGAGGTAAATGTATGCCAGACAATCCGATTGACACCTGAGCAAAAAACACGATCGATATTTCCTTTCAAATCTTTGGGCGATCGCTCCCACTGAGGACCAATGCTTGTGGGTCCCTCGGCCGCCACAAAACGCTTGCCGTTGGTATGAGCTACACTTGCACTTTGCCTTACAGATAGACGCTCATCGTCTTTAATACGGTGTGTGTTCGCCACTGCCCAAAATTCACCTTGCGGAAAATCACTGATTCCCATCACCTTCAGCGCATCAACCGGCGCAGAATGTGGTCCGCCTGATTCGGGATGAATACCCATTCCGTATTTATGTGCCAGGTTGTAAAATAGTTGATAATGGTACTCAGCCACACAGTCGCCCACTGTTTTGCGGAAATCGTGCAGGAAACGATCGGTTTGATCGCGGTTTTCAACGATTCGCCCTGCCAAAGCGGGCATGTATTTTTGAAGATCATATCCTCTGAATTTCAGGAATTCCTCGGGAAAACGATCGGTCCAGCTCACGAGATCCATCTCCCAGCTGTCGGTTTGAAGGAATCTGACACTCTTACCAACGGACTGAGCCGTTTCTATCAGTGGAATAATCACTGTTTTGCTGAACAGTTCGAAAGCTTTCGGGCTCAGGTGATCAACCGATAAACCTTCCCAACCATCGCTGTTAGTGGATGTGCGGGCACCTGTGCAGGTATATCCGTAACGGATGATTGTCCAGTTTCCTATGGGTGCTTCCCATTCTAATTTCCCATTTTTATAATTTCCGGTAAGGTCAATAATTTCGTCTTTTTTGACTGCAAATTCGCTGCCATCTCCTTGATAATCATCTCTGAGATCGTGGAGCGGATAGACGCCCTTCCATCCAATTTTTTCATTAAACGATTTTTTCTTCCAGTTCTGAATGGCCTCATTCTGAACCGGTGCACCCTCTTTCTTAGGAATAGCCTGAACCATTATATCTTTATACAATAATTTCTTCTCAGGTTGCGGCAACTCCATGCTGATCGTCGTTCCGCCGGTCACATCAACCTCCGACCAAACAATTTTTTTCATCGCAAATTCGGGTGTGATCGATGGGGCACCCGGGTTCCATCCGCTCTGTGCATTAACGCTCAGTTCAATACCAATTCGGTCGGCCTCTTTTACGGCATGTTTGTAAAGTTCCATCCAGCCGGGACTCATAAAAACCGGTCCGGCAGGTGTTTTGCGGGCAACCTGGTAGTTTGAGCTTCCGGCATCAACCAACGAAGCTCCTCCGTAACCTTTGGCTTTCATCTCTTCCAGATCGCGCGTAATGGATGCTTTGGTTGCCATGCTGTTGAGCCACCACCAATAACAGCGCAGACATGATTCTGAAGGGGGATTTTGGAATCCCGACCTGAGTTGAGAATAGTTAACCGTTGGATCGGTCAGGATCGTATTTTTTGGTTGCCCCTGCGAAACAAGACTGACCAGCAAAACAAAACCCAATAAATTATTTTTCAGCATATTAATATCGTTTTAAAGATCATCATTGAAAGCCATTGTTAAAAGATATTCAGGCTACCTGGTAACCTCAAAGACATTACTGCCCGAGCCTGTTCCCTCAATAACCGCAAAGTTTCCAATCTGACGATACGAAACCGCAGATCCGTTCTGTGTCACCTTTTGTGATTTCGACCAGAATGGAAGATAAACATCTGAAGTAGTGTTGGCAGGAATGGTAATATTCAGTTTAAAAGATTGATCTGGTTTATTTTGAAACGATACCAGTACATCGCCCCGAATGGTCGGGTATTTGATTTCGGCATGTTCGAGTGAGGCAGGTTGTGGTTTAATGCTGATTTTCCGAAAACCGGGTTCAAGCGGCTCAATACCCATTAACTTACGCGGAATGATATTAGCCGGAACAGCACCCCAGGCATGGTTCCAGTCCTGATTTGGTTTGTATTTATTATCCCACGCTTCGAGCGAAATGGTTGAACCTACACGAATCATGTTGAACCAACTACGGTCTGTGGTTGATGTTAGTAAAGCCAATCCGTAATTCGCATTGTTGCTATCGTAAACAGCATCAAGCAGAAACTGCGAACCATATACGCTGCAAGCCATTCCACGCGACTGCACAAATTGGCTGATTTTTCCTGCGTGCTTTTCAGGAGAAAGTCCAAATGCCAGCGGGAACATATTGCCATGTAATGAAGCATGATCCGTTCCAATTCCATCCCGATAAACGCCGCGTTTTTTATCGAGAAGCTTTTCATTAAATGCCGCTTTTAGTTTTTTGGCTTGCGCTACAAATACCTTTTCATCAGCTGCTTCCCCTAATTGAGCAGCAATTTTACCCATCAGTTCCAGGGCCCGGAAATGGTAGGCGTTCACAACAGTGTTTATATTTTGAAATACAAAACCATCGGTTTCGCCAGGTTCATTCTTGCCCAGACCTAAAATTCCGGTTTGCGGCCAATCCACAATGTCTTTAAGGGTTCCATTGAAATGAATGGATTTCAAAACATCAGGGGTTATTTTACCTGTTTTGGTACTAATAAAACCAGACTCGTTGGCCAATGATAAAAGTGCTTTCGCTTTCAGGTCAGTGTAAAAATGGAGAAGCGATTCTTTATTTCCGGTGAACAGAAAATCATTCCATGCCATCAATACCGATTGCATGATCCATTCTGTTGGCCATGTCGGACGATTGATCAGGTATTCATGCGAGTAACGTGCTATGCTGTATTCCCTTGCTACACCATAATGTCCAAGTTGGTTGATGTAGGCATCAGCCTCATACGGAATACGTTCGCGATCTCCATCGACATAAACACCTGTAAATGAAGTAGCTTTGATTGAGTATTTGCAAAGGTTCCAAACCTGGTTGAGTACCGTATCCGAGCTTGAAAAATAGGATTCTGTCTCATCTAACGGATAAAATACCGTTTCCTGAACGATTTGAGTTTTATCAAGCGGTTCATTGTATCCTTCGAGTTCGCAGTACCTGAAGGGGGTCACTTCACCGCCATATTCAGGCATCCGAATGGCATTCGGACCAGTATTCCGCTTGTCCTTCGAAATAACGATCGTGTAGGAGTTCCATCCTCCTGATAGCGCTAATTTGTAAGCCGAATAACGAATGGTACCGCCAGGCGTTCTGTTGATCCTTCCATCTTTTTGTGCTTCACCTAAATAGATGAGAACCGTGTCAGATTCTGTCTTACCAAACAATGTCAGGTGAATTCGGCCAAAAGCTGCTTTACCGAAATCGATGAAAAAATCGGATGCTGACAATGGTTTTATGGAAACCGGATTTACATCCTGTTTTTGTAACGGATAACGGGCTGTTGCATAATCAAGCTGAACAGCTGAGGTTCGGAACTGCGAAATTGAAGAGAACAACGATTCTACTCCATGATTATCCCAGGTTTTCACTTTCCAAAAATAAACGGAACTGGCTTTAAGCGCTTTTCCTGAATAAGTAACATTCAACGACTGATCGCTGTTGGTTTTTCCTGAATCCCAACAATCGCCCAAATCTTTCCGGATGTTTTCCAGACTCGAAGCGACAAGAATTTGGTAACCAGCCTGGACGGTATTGTTCTGACCTGAATTTACAGTCCAACCGAAGAAAGGCTGTTTTTGCGCAATTTCAGTATACTGAAAATCTTCACTGGGCGCATTTGCCTGGTATAATGAAGTATTTACCAGGTAGCCATTCGAAAAAACCTGTCCGGCGCGCGCTAAGAAATTAATGGTAAGGCCGGAAGGCCGATTTTCTTTCGGAATGGCACATTGCGCATGATAATTCAAACAGCAGAAAAGAAGAAGCAGAAATGTCCCAAAACTAATTTTTCGTATAGATTTTAAAAATTGGTTCATAAACAGTTGGTTACTCATGGTTAAAAATACACTTTTTGAAAAGACCTGATCTATTTTAAGACAGAAAATAGTACTCGTTTAGCAAAAACAGGGACAGCCTTAATCAAAGATGTCCCTGTTTAAAGTCAAAAGTAATGCTTAATTATCGTGTCCAACCCGGATTTTGATCCAGTTTCTGATCCTTATTGGTATCGATCACTGTTTGTGGAATAGGCCACAAATTGTAGTTAAAAGTCAAAGTTGCAGCGGCTTCAGGCCAGTACGCATACTTTTTGATGCGGTCGACGGCTATTGTTCCACCCATGCGCAACAACGTATTCCAGCGACATTCTTCGTAGACAAGTTCACGTGTTCGTTCGTCCAATATGGTATTGAAATTGTCATCCATATCGCCGGCAGTAACCAGATAGGTACATTGGGCACGACTGCGGAGCAAATTGATATCCGCCGCTGCACCGGCTTTGTCGCCACTGCGTTGTTTGGCTTCAGCACGAAGAAGAATCGTTTCCGGGAGACGAATAAAATAGTCGTCGCGGAACAAGTTACTCCGGTTTTCGCCATCAGCTAATCCGGTGTAGCTATCTGTAGCAATCTTGCAGGAAATCGGAAAACAAAGACTTTTGTTGTTTGCATTGGTGATAGCATCCGTACTTCCGTTGTACATTTCACTCCATGGAACATCCTTTTTAAAATAAGCCGATGTTGCTACATTACCTTTAAATCTTCTGCGCATTACAACATCAGAATTACGGATATCTGCAGCCCATTTATCGGCATAAATCAGGTCCCTCGTATACACGGTTGGCATAATCTGAACGATGCCACGACCACCCACATCTTCAAGCGTTCCTGTCAGGTGGTTCTTTACACCATCCCGGAAATCAGCGCCGTAAGTTCTCGAATAAGGTAGTTTGGAACTTTTATCTTCCGCTTTATAAGCAGCATAATCGACCTGCAAGGCCCAGATACATTCAGAATTTCCATCCTGATAGTTGACATTACCCTCCTGAAACATATCCCAATAATAATTGGTATTCTGTTTTAAAGTATCAACCGGAGTAGCGGTATTACCTGCCTGATATACAGGAAATGAAATTGCGGACAAACCTTTTCTGGTACCAAACCGGGTACTGATCAATGAATAGGTTCCACCATCAATTACCTTATTTGCAAATGTGATTGATTTTGCGAATGCCGCGGTAGCTTCACTTGCTTTGGCATCGGCAGCCAGTTGAGTACCCATCGCCAGGTAAAGTTCAGCAAGGTTATGCTGACAGGCACCTTTTACAAGACGGCCACCGGTAGTACTCTTTTCAGGAAGATCAGTTTCTATTGCTTCCATCTCGGTAATAGCAAACTGATAGGTTTCAATCCGTGTTGCACGTTTAAAATCATACTTTGGAGCTGTCGAGATATCGGTAACAATTGGCACACCTCCAAAAAGCTCCGCCAGGTTGCGGTAAGCAAAAGCACGGAAAAACCTTGCCTGAGCAACAGCATAAGCTTTTTCAGCAGGCGACGACCAGGAAATCTGGGGCAATTCGGATGCATACAAAGCAAGGTTGGCGCGTGAAATCACATAAAACCAGGTGGTATAGTTTTCGTAGAAGTTAGTATTATCCGGATTGATAAGGCCATAATTGTTAAAAGTAGCTGCTTTGCGGATACTGGCTACATCAAACATATCGGATCCATTACCCCTGAATACAAAGATCCAGCCTGCTTCATTTGGATTCGCCCATAAATCACGTAAATGGGAGTATATTGAAACCAGTACCTGATCAACCTGAGCTGACGTCGAGAAAGCATTATCGACTGTGTAAAATGTTGACGGTTTCTCTTTCAGAAATTCATCATCTTTACAGCCAACCATACTGATAGTAAGTAACATAATCCAAATTACAGCTATATATTTTATCTTTTTCATATCTATGTCGTTTTAAGTAATGATTAGAAACTGATATTTGCACCAATTGAATAGGTTGAAGGAACCGGGAACGTATTATCACGTACTGAAACGCCTATTTCCGGATCTCCTCCGACCCAATTGGTCTTGGTTGCCAGGTTTTTGGCACTTATAAAGACTTTCAATGAATTGATGTTTGCTGCTTTCAACCATGGCTGATGGAAAGTGTATGCCAATGAAATGTCCTGTACCCGAACAAATCCGCGTGACTGAAGTGCCTGGTAACGACCATCGCCTGTAAAATAAGCTGAAGGATATACATTGCTCTTGTTATCTGGTGTCCAGTAAGGTTTCGATGTCATATTGTCATTAAAACGACCCGTTCCTGAAGTCATATAAGCAGCGGTGTTACTTTTCAAAAAGTAATTATTCCCTCCAAATGATCCGGTAACCATCGCGTAAAATTCGAAATTTTTATAAGAGACTGTGTTGCTCATATTTAATTTAAAGTTTTCCTTGGTATAACCCAGAATTTTACGGTCAGCAGAAGTTATTCCCGCAACTCCATCAAGATCTTTGTATTTTGGAGCTCCGGGAGCGGCGCCAGTCAAAGCGATGTAATCTACATCTGTCGCCTGAACAATACCATCCTGTTCGAATCCATAAATAGCACCAAGTGATTTTCCGATAAATAAGGAGTTGGAAATATCATCATCTTCTTTTCCGTCGCCATTCTTATCTTCACCATATAGGTGAACCAACTTATTGTTGTTCTTCCAGTAAGTAACCGAAGTATTCCAGGTCAAATCTTTTGTTTTAACGTTGACTGACCGGATAGTTAATTCAACTCCTGAATTGTTTACCTGGCCCATTGATGCCAGGATCGTTTTAAATCCAGTCATTACCGGAATATTCCGTGTGAAAATCTGATTTGTTGTCTGCGAAGAATAGACATCAAAATCAACAAAAAGACGGTTGTTCAACCATGCTGATTCAAAACCGGTATTCCATGTTGCGGTAGATTCCCAACCAAGATCAGAGTTTCCTAATGCATTTTGAAACAGGCCATAATTGATTTTGCCCTGAGCATCAGAATATTCATACCTGATACCACCCGATGTACCATTGGCTATTGTTGACAAAGTTGCATAAGGCCCGATACCCTGGTTTCCGTTTTGACCCCATGAAAGTTTTAATTTCAAATTATTCAGCGGCTTATAACCTTTCAGGAACGATTCGTTCGATATCTTCCATGCACCGCCAAAAGCAGCAAAATCGGCCCATTTGTTATTTGCACCAAACACCGATGCACCATCACGACGATACGATGTAGTAAAGAAGTATTTATCATTGAATGAATAGCTAAGCCGTCCAAGGTAACCAATGTTAGCTCTTTCATCGATATTTACGTTCACTTTTTGTACTGTAGCCTTGGCTAGTCCCCACATCCCAAGCGTAGTATTACCGTTAGCGGCAAAATCAGATCCCGTAGAATTAACCTGTTCGTAGCGACGATAATCCCTCGTTGCAACCAGTGTTGCCTCAATGTTGTGTTTCTTGAATGTGTTTTTATAATTCAAAATATTATCTAAAACATAGCTGTATGTCTTGTTATTGTCAATATTTCCATTTGCATTTGCAAGGAGACCTACAACTGCCGCAGGTGAATATCTTGCCAAACCTTCGCCTTCTTTAATAAAGTAATTTTCATTCGTGAAGTTTCCGGATTGATTCTGATCCAGGTTTGTAAGCACATTCAACCTGAAACTTAATCCTTTAACCCAATGCGCATCTATTATTGCATAGGCGTTCAAGCGGAAATTGTTACGTACATCCTTGTTGTCGCGCGTCCCATCCTGGACACCCCACATCGGATTCATTGAAGATTGTGTATAGGGGTATTTTTCAAGGTGTCCAAGATCATCACGGTAATTCACACCATAAGGAGACATGGTTTGTGCAGCACCAATATCGGCAGCAAAACCAGAATAATCTCTTCTCGAAAAGCTGCCATCAATACCGATTTTTAGCCAGGTGGTGATCGTTGTATTTACCTTTCCCAACAAAGAAATCCGGTTGAAATCGTCACCCTTTACAATTCCTTTATTGTTGTTGTAAGATGTAGACAAATAATAATTCACATTTTGAGTTGCACCCGAAACTGCCAGCTGGTAGTCCTGAATCACCCCAGTGCGTGTAACCTGATCGAGCCAATTGGTTTCAGTTCCTGCAGCCAGATTGGCCAATTCGCCGGTTTTCATCCAGTTAGTCGAACCTTCGGCATATTTATTACGCGCATTTACAACTGTTATCCATTCAGCACCTTTCATCATCTGAGGTTGATTTTGCCACGACTGAACGCCGGAAGAGGCGTTGAATGTGATAATTGGCTTACCCAATTTGCCTTTTTTGGTTGTGATGGCAATTACACCATTGGCCGAGCGTGAACCATATGCAGCCGCGGAAACGGCATCTTTAAGAATATCGTAAGTGGCAATGTCATTGGGGTTGATGTCTCCCAAACTGCCTAAGTATATAACGCCATCAAGAACGATCAAAGGATCGTTGGAACCGCTGATTGAATTTTGACCACGGATATCCATGGTTGGTTGTCCCCCTGCACTGTTGGTGGCACCGATGCTTAAACCAGCTACACTTCCTTTCAAAGACTCCAGCGCATTGAGGTTGGGAGCCAATGAAACCATGGAATTCTCCATTTTAAGCGAACTGACAGCACCTGTATAATCCTGACGTTTAGCGGTTCCATAACCGATAACAATCACCTCATCAATCGCCAGTTTATCTTCTTCCAATACCACATCAATCGTTTGCTTTCCCTGAACTGAAACCTTCTGCGGTTTCATCCCAACAAACGAAAATTGCAATGATGCACTTTCAGGAATATTAGTCAGCGAATAATTACCATCGGTATCTGTGATTGTGCCATTGGTAGTTCCGATTACAACAACAGACACACCAGGCAGGGATGCTCCGGTTTGATCCGTTACTTTACCCTTGATTTTATGTGCATCCTGAGGAAGCTTCATGTCCGTAGGTGAGATCACAATCTGCCTGTCGTACACAGCATATTTGGCTTCCTGATTTGCAAACAAGCGGTCAAGAACAGAGCTTATCTGCTCATTATTAGCCAGTATATCTACTTTTCGCTCAACATCAATTAGGTCGTTGTTGTATAAAAAATAGAATTCGCTCGAACGTTCAATTTCCTTGAGTACTTGTTTTACTGATGTTTGGTTTAGTTTTAGCGAGACCCTTGCAGTCTGAGAATAAGTACCGGTAGCTAAAAGGTTCAAAGTTGAAAACAGGATCAGTATCAGCGTAATTTTCATAGCAATTAATCCTTTCTTTAATACGGCATATCTATTGCCGTCCGGAGAATATAATCCGAATTTTTTCATATTTTTGCTTTGTTAAATGTTCGTTAATTATTTTTTTGTGTAGAATAGAAGACATTTAATCTTAACGGGGAGTGCGCCAACACTTTCCCGTTATTTTTTTCATTGCATTTATACCATAGGCTTCTTGTTTAAAGTTAATCTGATTGTTAATTAATAATAATCTCCCTTTTCGAATACGAATTATCCGAAAGTCTGGTCGCTTTTTTAATCCGATATCGAATCGGTGATGATTTGCTCAATAAATCAAGCACTTGTTCGATAGGCTCATCGGTAAAAGTAGCCGTAAACCGGTACTTATTAAGTTCAGTATTATTGATTTTCACAGTTACATTGTACCAGTTCCCCAGTTTATCGGACACTTTTTCAATCGGATCATTAAAGAAGACCAATTTACCCTCTTTCCATCCTATAAATTTATCCAGATCTTCTTCAGCTGATATTTTGATTGCCTTTTCATCCGTATTAAACACGGCATGATCTGAAGGCTTTAATTCAGCCATTTGCTTTGAAATACCGGCAGATTCAGTCTCCAGAATTACTTTACCACGAACAAGTGTGGTACTGATCTCTTTGGATTCTGGATAAGCCTGAAGATTGAAGGCAGTTCCCAATACCTTGACATTGATTTCGCTCGTTTTCACGATAAATGGTTTAGCGGGATTGGGTGTAACTTCAAAAAAAGCTTCCCCCAACAATTCCACTTTTCGGAGATCTCCTTTAAATTGGAGCGGAAAAATCAGCTTACTGCCCGAATTTAAATAAACGGTAGTTCCATCAGGAAGAACAAACTTCGATCGTGTACCGAATATGGCGGAAATTTCCTGCATGATCACAGATGGTTCACTTTTGTCCGTCTTTGGAACAGAATTAAAGTAATAAATATAGACTGTCGAAAACAATCCGGCCAATAAAAAGATGGCTGCAGCCCTCTGCAGAAAAAGAAAAATATTGGTTTTACTGAAAAACAACCGAAGCTTGGTTTTTGTAAGTGCGCTTTCAATATCAATTGGTTTCAAATCAATTTTTTGTTCTGATTCCGTCCAAAGCAGCCGATAATCTTCAAATACTTTATGATCTGCCGGATTTGTTTCCAGGTGATTTTTTAACTCCTGGTGCTCAGATTCAGTAAGATTGCCGCAAAAATAGCCAGTCATTAATAAGTGAATGTTCTCCTTCATTTTTCCTCCGTAAATAATTTGTTTTTTTAATGGTCCCGAAATTGTAGGAACACTCACCCGAACAAACGGGCTTTGTTAGTTCATTTTTATTCAAGACGTATTTCCGATCCTAATACCCTATATCGATTGTAAATTATTCTTGCATTTTTTTAAAAACCGAAACCGGATGTTTGCTTCGGTGATAAATTGGAACCTCAAAAAAACGATCTATTTTTGCAACCAGTAAAACCAACAGCCTTTAAACTCTAAAATGAATTTGGAAAACGAAGATAGTGACCGATTTTTGTTTACTCAGATACGACTGGGAAAAGAGGAAGCTTTCGATTTCATTTTCAGAAAGTACTATAAAGTTTTAGTCGTTCAGGCGATTCGGTTTGTGCATGATCAGGATTCTGCTCAAAGCCTTGTGCAAGATTGTTTTATCAGGTTTTGGGAAAAGAGGCAAGAGTTATACAATGTCGAAAATCTACATTCCTATCTGTTTTTCATGGTTCGAAACCGGTGTGTCGACCACCTGAGGGAGCAACATCGAAGCAGCCATTATCAGATTACCAATCAAACAGATATTCCCGAGTTCATCACCGAGGAGAAAATTGATGCCAACGATCTGAGCTCCCATTTATGGGAAGCAATTGCAAACCTGCCGGACCGCTGTCGCAAAGCTTTCGAATACAGCAGAATCGATGGCTTAACTTACCAACAGATTGCCAACAAAATGGGAATTTCCAATAAGGCAGTTGAAGCGCTTGTAAGCAGGGCGTTGAAATCATTACGTACCAATTTGATCGATTTTTTAGGCATTCTGATACTTTTTCTGAGGATGAAGATTTAGGTCAATTGCCACATGCCAGCTAAACGATAATGCACTCCGGCTTTGCATTCCCTTTCAAAAACGCTACATTTGAAGAATCAAAATTATAGTCATGACAGGTTTTTACAAAACAAAATACCATCTTCAATCTCTCTGCTGTAGAGAACGTTTCGAGGACCAGGACTGGGAATTGAATTGTCCGAATAATGACGAGCCCAGCCTCATCCGTGCAATTTACGACAACAAACAGTTAATTGTAGATGAGTCATTCTCTGGATTGTACAAATTTGCCTCATGGCTTCCAATTTCGAAAATGCTGAAAGGGTCTGGTGCACCCGTGACTTATAAAAGTACCGGTTTAGCGAATAAATTAGGATTAACCAATCTGTATATTACTTTTAACGGTTACTGGCCCGAAAAAGGAGCAATGATGGAAACCGGAACTTTCAAGGAGTGTGAAGCTTTTTCGGTTTGTGCCCGTCAAAGCGGAAATACCAAAGGGGTGATGGTTGTGGCATCGGCCGGAAACACTGCAAGGGCGTTCGCTAAAGTCTGTTCCGAAAATAAAATACCTGTATTAATCTGTGTTCCAAAAGATAATCTGAATGCCTTATGGTTTGCCCAGAAAATCGATTCATGCGTGAAACTGATTGCTGCAGAATCAGGAGGAGATTATTTTGACGCGATACACCTATCGAATCTGGCATGTCATATCGAAGGATTTTATCCCGAAGGGGGCGCTAAAAACGTAGCCCGTCGCGATGGAATGGGAACTACAGTATTGTCGGCGGTTACAACAATCGGAAAAATTCCTGATCTCTATTTTCAAGCCATTGGAAGTGGAACAGGTGCCATTGCTGCCTGGGAAGCCAACCTGCGTTTTCTGGAAGACGGACGCTTTGGTACGGCCAAAATGAAACTCATGCTGTCGCAGAATGCCCCTTTTCTGCCAATCAAAGATGCCTGGGATGCAGATTCGAGGCAGATGCTCCCGATTAACGATCAGGAAGCCAGGAAACAGGTAGAGGAGATTGTCGCCAAAGTTTTATCAAACAGGAAACCACCATACAGTATCATTGGAGGATTGTATGACGCCATGAAAGACGCCGGCGGCGAAATTTTTGCAGTAACAAACCAGGAAGCCGCAAATGCCGCACTCTTGTTTTTAGAAACAGAAGGAAACGATATAGAACCAGCTGCTGCAGTAGCAGTTGCATCTTTAATTCAAGCGGTGAAGGACGGCAATACCGATAAAGATGCAACGATTATGCTGAATATCACAGGCGGCGGCATCGAAAAATTCAAACGAGAAAACGAAATTACCTATTTAGATCCTTTGCTGATATTTCCCTTAAATCCAGATCCGCAATTCGTATTCGAAAAAATTAAAAGTCTTTTCTGATTTATTAGTTTTTACAAAGCATAAAGTAGTTCAATTATGATTTCTACATTAGAATTTACTTCCTTGTTTTATTTGCGGATATTGTCTGCCCTGTTAGCTTTTACTTTAGTCTTTATACTCTGGAAAAAACGACGCTCAGATGGGGTTATTTTTATGATTCTATTCGAATTCGCTGCATCGCTGTGGGCGATAACAGATGGGTTAGAACATGCAGCAACCAGCTTATCGCTTAAAATGTTATGGTCTCAGATCGGATATATCGGATCTTCCACCACAACCGTCTTTTTTCTCCTCTTTACGCTTTCCTATACACAGTTTAATAAATTTATCAACCCGGTTGTCGTCGGAATATTAATGCTGATACCGACAATAACAATTATGCTCGTTTTCACCAATCCGCATCATCAGTTAATATGGGAATCCGTTGATTTTTATCAGGATACCAACGACAGTACTTACAATTACGGAAACTGGTTCTGGGTTTATGCTTTTTACGAGTATATCGTATTAATTACAGCAATTATTATCCTTTTTTTAGGAACATTCCGGTTTTACAAGATCTATAAAATTCAATTAATTTACCTTATTATTGCCGCTGTACTCCCACTCACAACGAGTCTGTTGTACGTATTTAAGCTTCTCCCAATCCGTGCAGATCTCACGCCAATCGCGTTAATCTTCTCGGGTATACTTTCTGCTATTGGTATTTACCTTCAGCGAATGTTCGAAGTAGTGCCTGTTGCCAGGATACAAACGATCAAGAATTTAAGTGACGGAATTATTGTTGTGGACATGGATGACAGGATCGTAGATGTAAATCAGGCCTTTGTCAACATCCTCAACACATGCCGGGCGGAAGTACTTGGACGTCCGTTCAGGCGATTTAGCAAGTTGTTTTTAGATGAAGAAGAATTTCCGTCTGATCGCGGTTATTTAACAGAAACAACAATAAAGACAAGTAATGGAGTGAATCACTTTGAAGTAAAATATAGTCCCGTTAGAAACGCCAAAAATCAACTTATAGGCAGAATCTTTCTCCTTCACGATATTTCAATGAGGAAGAATGCACTTGACGCTTCCGTAGAATCAAATATTTTACTGAAAAACGAGATACTTGAAAATGAAAGACTGATTGCCGATCTTGATGCTTATGCGCGTTCGGTTGCTCATGACCTTAAAAATCCAATCGGAGGGGTGATTGGACTTACCGAGTTTATAAAGGAAGATATACTGAATCAAAAACAGGATCAAGCTTTTGAACTTCTTGATATTCTCAATGAACAAGGCCATAAGATGCTTACAATTGTTGATGAACTACTTTTATTATCAAGAATCAGAAAAGAAGACATCCAACCGATTGAGATCGACATGCATTCAATAGTAAATGATGCAATTAACCGACTCAGACAACAGGTAAAGGATAGAGGCGTGAAATTTAAACTTCCGGAAAAATGGCCTGTAGTGAAAGGAAATCCGCAATGGATCGAAGAGGTATGGGTAAATCTGATCAGTAATGCCATTAAATATGGAGGAGATCCGCCTGAAATCGTTATCGGGACAGAAAAAATGATAAATGGATGGAATCGGTTTTGGATTCAGGACAATGGGAACGGACTTCCTGCAGAGCTATATGAAAAACTGTTCACCGATTTCGAAAGACTTGGACAACAAACTGTTGAAGGCCACGGTCTTGGTCTTTCAATCACAAAGCGGATTATCGAAAAATTAGGGGGGCAGGTCCTGGTCTCAAGCAAAAACATTCCAGGCAAAGGATGCATTTTCAGTTTTACATTGAAATCATAATCCGCCAGTTGTTTACTCAATTATTTCCAACAGATTACCCGATCAGTTTTGATAGGCATCGCTCCGGACAAACGATGGAACTTCGGTTTTTATACGCTCCAGCGGTCGATATACATAAATCAATCCATATTCAGTCGCCTTTTCTCTTTTGAGATCATCAGGCAAAGCCGAGAAACTTTCTTCAACTTCATTCCAGATATCAAGAATGATCTCATCAGCCTCTTTCCTCAGTTCGGCCACTCTGGAAGTCCACCGGGCGGTGTTGTTCTGCAAAGTTTTCTGAAAATGATACATATCTACAAACTGATCGAATTTCACTTTGACGAGCGCAATAGAAGGATTATAAAGCGGATTTCCACCGTTACTGATGCGTTTGTGTTCACCTTCAATTA
>JANXZJ010000012.1 GCA_025355585.1 Mariniphaga sp.
TTTTGAAAGTAAAGGTTGAGATGTCTGCCGGAAATGATGTTCCATCTTTCCGTAATAAAATCACTTCGCCCTTTGCTTTTCCGTTCAGGTTCCTTCCTTCGATCAAATCCGACAATCTTTGATCTGTAACATCTTCAATGCCAGCTCTTCCCAGACTGATAAGCTCCTCTTCAGAAAAGCCAAACATAGTGCATGCAGCCTGATTCGCGGAGAGGATTTTCCCATCACCATTGGTCAACAAAATAGCATCCATGCTATTTTCAAAAAATGCGCGATATTTTACTTCGCTTTCAAGCAGTGCATTTTCGGCCTTTTTGCGTTCCGTAATATCCCGCCCAATTCCCAGTACACCAATTAGTTTTCCATTAATATCATACATCGGGGTTTTGATGGTATCCAGAAATTCACGATGACCATCTTCTGCAAAAGTCACCCATTCTTCGTTGCTGGTAGGCTTTCCTGCTGCCATGGCTTTACGATCATTTTCGCGGAAAAAGTCAGCCAAATTCCGATCAACAAAGTCAAAATCGGTTTTTCCAATGATGTCATCTTCTCTGGCTCCAAAAAAACGTTCGAACCTCGTATTGCATGACAGATATATACCTTCGGTATCTTTCAGCCATATCAAATCTGGGATGGATTGTACAAGGGTGCGAAGGTGATTTTCACTAATGCCCAGATCCATCTCCGTTTTCTTTCGCTTGGTTATGTCCCTGATGTTGCACTGAATAACTTCCTTATTTTCTACTAAATAAATATTGCTGACGAACTCTATATGGATCTTTCTTCCGTCAGCCGTTTCAAGCGACAAATCGTCATAACGGACATATTCCTTCTGGTGTAATTCTAAAAAATTTTCCTGATTGGCAACAATATCCTTAAAGAATCCAATTTCCCAGATTACTTTATCACGGAATTGATCTTCCGAGTAACCCAGCATCTCAATTAAAGATGGATTCACATCCAGAATCATTCCGGATGCGGCATCGAGAATAAGAATTCCATCTTTTGCCGATTCAAAAAGCCTCCGGTAGCGCGTTTCTGAAGCTAACAGCGATTCCTCAGCCCGCTTGCGGTCGCCTATGTCAAGAACAAGTCCGGCAACAATAAGTGGTTTACCTTCACAATCTTTTTTTACAACCGAACCAATATCGTAAAACCATTGGTATCCTTTTGATTTAGTCAACATCCGGTATTCAACTTCGTATTTATCAGTTAAACCGTCCAAATGATTTTGCATGGCCATCATTGTTCTCTCCAGATCTTCCGGATGAAGCAAAGCCGTGAAATCGGTGTAATGCACAAATTTCTCGGGCAGGTAACCCAACATTTCAGCGTTTCGTGTACTGAAGGTCACATTTCCGGTTGTGCTATCCATTTTCCACCAGGCCATTTTTGCGGCTCGCATGGCAAGCTCCAACCTCAAATTATTTTCCTGAAGTTCTTCTTCGGTAAGCACACTTTCCTTTAGCTCGATGTACTTTTGGAAAGAAATTTCAGTCTCCACTTTGGCCTGCACAAGTTCATCATTTTGCATTTCCAGTTCAATCTGGTGTACCTCGAGTTCGTGAATGAGCCGCTGCATTTCAGCTTCATTCATTGGTGAACTTAAACCAGATTTTGATTTATTCCGATTTAAAACCTCAACAGCCTTTTGACGAAGAATTTCAGCTTCGGATTTTTGAATTTTTGTCATTCTAGATTACATTTTGAAACAATGTCCTTTTGTCGTATTAAAATTTTAAAATTGTGGCAAGGTAAGCTGGTGTTAACTTAAAGTGTTACATAACTTTGACCATTAATTGCACGATTCACATATCGAAGGGAGAAAGGGAAGACAGGAACAGGAATAAACGGGCTTGGATTTAGCATCAGACAGTGGTTAAAAAACAGACTATTTTACTGCAATTGAATCCTTCTTAGCGGCTTTTGCCTGCTTCTTAAAATAACCTTTCAGCAAAAAATTGTGTTGGGCAGCTTCAAGATCCTCATCCAGTTTTTTCGAACTGCTCTC
>JANXZJ010000032.1 GCA_025355585.1 Mariniphaga sp.
GTTAAGGAGGCAGCCGAAATTAATAAACTGTGCAAAAGCTGGAAAATTGACTATGCACAATACGAAGGTGGAATATATTCCTCAGAGTGGGTATGGGCGAAGATGTTACACGTACTACGTGCAGATGAAAAGGTTCGCAAAGCGGCTTATTCATGGATAGAGCATTGCGACTGGATGCCGGCATTAATTACTGGAGTTATCTTACCTGAAAAGGTTTTAAGAAGCCGATGTGCGGCAGGTCACAAATCAATGTGGTATGAAGGCTGGGAAGGTTTACCTTCGGAAGAATTTCTTTCGAAGCTTGATCCTTGTTTAAGCGGGTACAGGGCAAGACTTTACAGCAAGACATTTACAAGTGACGTGAAAATTGGAAACCTTACTGCCGAATGGGCAGAGCGATTGGGTTTGTCTGTTGATGTTGCTGTTGGTGTTGGAGGTTTCGATTGTCATTTTGGAGCTGTAGGTGGCGAAGTCACACCAAATGTCCTGGCAAGGGCAATAGGAACTTCCACCTGCGATATTATGGTTGCTTCGTACGATCAGATTGGAAATAAATTGATTGCCGGAATATGCGGACAAGTTGATGGATCGGTTATTCCGGGTTACATTGGTCTTGAAGCCGGACAGTCTGCTTTCGGTGATATTTACGCCTGGTTTAAAAAGGTTGTGGCATGGCCGCTGGAGAATATCCTTTCCAAATCAACAATCATAGATTCAGAAACACGCGATAAGTTGATTGCAGAAACAATGGATCAGATTATCCCTGAATTATCGGCAGAAGCGATGTTAGTTCCGATTGAAGAATCAACAATTATTGCCGTTGACTGGATGAACGGACGGAGAACACCAGATGCAACCCAGGAAGTCACGGGTTCTATAACTGGCTTAAAATTAGGCTCAACTTCACCAAAAATATTCCGTGCCCTTGTAGAAGCTACTGCTTTTGGGTCAAAAGCAATTGTCGACAGGTTTGCGCGTGAAGGTGTTGAGATAAAGGAAATCATCGGACTGGGCGGAGTGGCAAAAAAATCACCATTTGTAATGCAAACGCTTGCTGATGTGTTGAATATGCCTATAAAAATTTCCAGAACCGAACAAACTTGCGCCTTTGGTGCGGCAATGTTTGCCTCAGTGGTCGCCGGACTTTATCCTAAAGTTGAAGATGCCCAAAAAGCAATGGGAAAAGGATTCGAAAAAGAATACTTTCCTAATCCGGAAAATGCGGTAAAGTATGCCGAAATCTATTATAAATATTTGAAATTAGGCACATTTACCGAAAAAGAACTTTAGATTCTACATCGGCGAGAGCATTCGTGTAAAATTTAATAAGCAGTGAGAATGATTATAAATTGTAGAATTATAATCATTCTCATTTTTTCTTGTTAAGGAAAGCATTTTTCCCTTATTTCGCCTACTTTAGCCAAATGGAAAAAAGAAATATCTTTAACCTGAATGCAGCAATTATTTTGTTGATTGAGAATCTTTTTAAACAGTAATACTCCAAAACTAACAGAGATATAATTATCAATATTTCTTCATCGATCAGGTGAGTCGCAGTAAAAGTTAGATTTGAACCTTTAAATATACAAAGCTGTTATATTCCATAATTGAACAAATATGATTATCCCTGAGAATATCAATATTTTAATAGTTGATGACAATGCATTGGTTCTTAAAGCCTATGCGAATGTTCTTTCGAAAAGGGGTTATCGTGTTTTGACAGCGGGGAACGGGAATAGTGCGCTTCGGATTATTAATCAGGAAAAAATTTCGCTTATTCTCCTTGATGTAATGTTGCCTGACCTATCGGGACTGGAGATACTGCGATCGTTAAAATCAAACCCTAAAACCGAACATATTTTTGTCGTCCTCATCTCCTCGATGGCGACTTCTCCCGGAAACCAAATTGAAGGAATGGAATTAGGTGCAGACGGATACCTGGTCAAACCGATGCCAGTTTGGGAATTAGTCGTACGGGTAAATGGATTTTTAAAGCACATGCGATCCATTGAACTTTTGAAGATTAGCGAAGAACGATATCGAAGAATTTCAGAAAGGACTGAGGAAGCCTTAAAGGAATCAAATGCCTATTTGAGTGCGATTCTCGAAAACAGCAGTAACATCTTTATTGCGTTGGACAAAGACTATAGGATTCAGTTTGCAAATAACCTTGCTATTGAGATGTCCAAAATTATTTATGGAAAAGAGATTGAGGTTGGGAAATCCTTACTGGATATTATCAGCAGTGATCAGTTAAATCTTTTTAAGAAAGACATAAATTTAGCGCTGAATGGAAAACCGGTATATGTTGAAAGACTTTACGTCCGGAATAATGGAACTTCAATCTGGTTTAGTATTCAATATTCACATTCAGCCGATTATTTGGGCAACACGATAGGACTATTTATAATTATTTCAGATATCACAAAACGAAAGGAAGATGAAGCTTTAATTCTGAAGTATCAGACGGAACTTGAACAAACAGTAGAGAAACGTACCTCAGAACTCGTTAGTTTAAATAAGGGATTGCTTTTGGAGATTAGTGAACGCAAGCGGGCTGAGCAAGAATTGAAAAAACTTTCGAGTGTTGTTGAACAAGCAGCAGATCACGTGTTGATTACTGACAGATACGGCATTATCGAATATGTGAACCCCGCTTTTGAGGCTGGAACAGGATATTCGAAAGAAGAGGCAATCGGGTTATCACCCAATTTTCTTAAATCAGAAAACAGTGATCCTGATTTATCCAGGGAGCTTTGGAGAACCGTCTTATTAGGTCAGACTTTTAGAGGGGTAACGATCAATAAGAAGAAGGACGGCACCCTCTACTACGAATCAATGACGGTTACACCGCTTTTAGATTCAAACAATAATATTACCCATTTAGTCTCTGTCGCAAGTGATATAACTGAACGGCAACAGTCTGAAAACGATAAAATAGCACGGGAAGCCGCTGACCAGGCAAATAAAGCCAAGAGTATGTTTCTTGCCAATATGAGTCACGAAATCCGAACACCTATGAATGCTATCATCGGATTCTCTGATTTGCTTTATTCAAGCATCAAAGACGAGCGGCAACGTTCGCAGATTGAGGCTATCCGAAGCAGCGGTAAAAACCTTCTGATAATTATCAACGATATACTTGACCTGTCGAAAATTGAAGCCGGTAAACTGGTGATTCAAAATGAGCCTATTAATATTCATAATATTATAAAAGAGATTGAAACAATCTTTGCTCATATCACACATGAAAAGGGAATCCAGTTTGTAATTGATAAAATAGATGAGATTCCTACTTCGCTTTTGCTTGACGAAACCCGTATCCGGCAGATTCTTTTCAATCTTATCGGTAACGCCGTTAAATTTACTGATTCAGGTGAGGTTACACTTTCAGTAATGAAAAAGCTAAAAGAGAATGACAAAATTGATCTTATTATCTCGGTGAAAGATACCGGAATCGGAATTCCTGCCGATCAACATGATCGGATATTCGAAGCTTTTAATCAGCAGGAGGGCCAACGAACCGTCAAATACGGCGGAACCGGATTAGGACTTACAATCACTAAACGCCTTGTTGAGATGATGGGCGGAGAGATCGTATTAAACAGTGAGCCAGGGAAAGGAAGCGTATTCACAATCACACTTCCGGATATCAAAATTAAGGAGGAGGATAAAGATGCTGCTGATATTATTTCATCCGACCCCTCTGCTTTGTTTTTTGAAAGCGGAACTGTTCTCATTGCAGACGATAACCAGGAGAACAGGAAGTATTTGGTAGATTTGCTCAGTCATTTTCCGTTGAAATTGATTGAAGCTGAAAACGGAGTCGAAGCGGTTGAAAAAGCGTTGCAATATTTGCCGCAGGTTATTCTTATGGATTACAAAATGCCGGTGATGAGTGGCGGCGAAGCCATTGAAATAATTAAAAAACAGGAAGTAACCAGGTCTATTCCGATTATAGCACTATCTGCATCATCGCGTAAATTGATTGAGGAACTAACTGGTGTCAACCTGTTTGACGATTTTTTACTCAAACCTATCAATGCTGCAGAATTATTTGAACACCTTAAGAAGTACCTTAAATTTCATATACTTGCAGAATCAATTCATGGCGATTCAGAAAATGGTTCTGACGCTAAATCCAATCTGACCACTACCAATAAAGAGCAGTTGCCGGAACTGATCGAAATTCTTCAGAAAGAATATGCTCCAATATTTTCCAATGTATCAAAGAAACAGGTGATTGGACAGATAAGGACTTTTGGTGACCAGCTTATTTCATTAGGTGTTGATCATTCAAATACAATAGTTACAGATTTTGGCAAAGAACTTTCTACCTATGCCAATAACTTTGAAATTAGTAAAATGATGAAAAAATTGATGACATTTCCTGAATTAATAAATAGATTAAAAAAGCTGATGGAGGAATAAAGTTATGAATGAAATCCCTAAAGATTTTAAAGTTTTGGCCGTTGATGATAACCCGAAAAATATTCAGGTAATCGGCAGTATTTTGATGGAGGCAAATTATGAAGTCGGTTTTGCGATGGATGGAAAACAAGCGCTCGAATTGCTTACGGAATCAAAAGACTATGACCTGGTCTTGCTCGATGTTAATATGCCGGTCATGAATGGGTTCGAAGCCTGTAAAGCAATGCGCAACAATGAAGCGCTCCGGGAAATCCCCGTCATTTTTTTAACAGCACTGAATGAACCTGAAAATATTCTGACCGGATTTGATGTAGGAGGGCAAGACTACGTATCCAAACCTTTCAATTCTAAAGAATTGCTTTCAAGGGTAAAAACCCATCTTGATCTGAAGAGAAGCAAAGATCAGCTGAAAATGGTCAATCAATGGCTTGAAATCAAGGTGAAAGAGCGGACCCAGGATTTGCAGAAAGCAAATGGTGAACTCGAAATCGCGAACAATGAACTGATATTTCTTGACAAGGCAAAAGGCGAGTTTCTTGAAAAATTAAGTCACGAAATCCGCGCACCATTAGCCGGAATTATGGGATTTATATCGGTACTTCAAAATGAAATGAATCCAAATGAACTGTTGGAATTGCTTAAATACCTCGATGTTTCAGCTGCGCGGCTCGAAAGATTCACAACAACGAGCTTGCTGATCACCGAATTAAGAACCAAAACGACTTCTTTAAACAGGGAAAGTGTGAAGGTGGATGATTTGATTGAATTTGTCAGTCAGCGTCAGTCAGACCAGATTGAACTCCGGAACATGACTGTCGTAATTGAAGGAGCTGTTGATACAATAACAATCAATGGTGAAAGAAATCTACTGGAGATTTGTTTCGAAAGTTTGGTGGATAATGCGCTTAAATATTCTCCAAATGGAAGTAAAATGACATTCAGTACCGTCCAGAATAACGGAGAGGTAATTTGTTCTTTTACTGATCAGGGTCGTAAATTTAGCCCGGAAACTTTGACGAAAATCTATGAACTTCTTTTGCTTAAAGATAAACATTTCGAAGATAATGAGGCGCTTGATATTGCTTTGGTCAATTTAATCATGAACGCACATCTTGGGAAAATGGAAGTTGCGGATAATGAAGTTGGTGGTTCGACGATCCGTTTGATTTTTCCTGTGTTCAGTTCGATTAACAAAAATTAACTGAAAATTATTCTTCGATCATATTAATTAATTAATAGTGCGAATGACGTATTGATTACCAATTTAATACAAACGTTTATACTTTTAATATTCCGATTCCTGAATTGCTAAAACACATCCAAAAGGATCAGTTTATCCAATGAATCAGACCAGTTAGGTGTGCTCAGGAGGCGGATTCCGGGGAACAATTTTTTTTAACAAAAAATTATTTTATATTTGGGCGTTGCCAGATTGTGCATTTCCAGTATGAATAAATTCGATGGGAACAGCATAATCTATTACCAATTGCTCCAATAAAAGTAAATTTTTCAAGTGCTTTTGGGAGTTTTACCAATCTCAGGGAAACAAAATCGGCTTTTTGCCGTTTCTGTATGAGGAGTGAACAATGATTAATAAATTTTTTAAATATGGGAAGACCACCAACAAGAGCGAAAGAGTATAGAGATGGTTTTTATATTGAAGTTCGCAATAAAGGATCCTTAACAGGAATAAAGATTATCCGAAAAAGTAAAGAGGAGATGATGCTCGCGATCAGTGAGTATGGCAAATCGAAGGAAGTTGTCGTATTGGGTGAATCAAAAGGGGGTAAATGGACCAATAAACCAGAGGTTTACCAAAAATTGGATAGCATCGAACATGAATAGATTCAAGTACTGATATAATTGTTACATTGGCAAAGTTTTTAAAGCCTGAAAATGAAGAATTCGCAATTATTCAGTACTAAACCCTTCAAGCAACTAATGCATCATGCCAACGAAGATAATGGCATGAAAAGGGCGTTAAGTGCAACAAATCTTACTACACTTGGAATCGGAGCAGTTATTGGTGCCGGTATTTTTGTTTTAACCGGACAAGCTGCAGCACAATATGCCGGACCGGGCATCGTAATCTCTTTTTTGATTTCCGGTCTGGCTTGTTTGTTTGCCGGATTGTGCTACGCCGAATTTGCTTCAATGATCCCCGTTTCGGGAAGTGCCTACACTTATGCATATGCTACACTTGGAGAGTTCATTGCATGGATCATCGGCTGGGACCTTATTCTTGAATATTTATTTGCCGCATCCACCGTTTCTGTAGGTTGGTCGGGCTATGTCGTTAGTTTTCTGAAAGATTTTGGTATCCTGATCCCTCCTCAGTTTACCGCCGCATGGAGTACTGTACTGGTTGATATTCCAAACCTTGGATGGAAACCGCTCACAAGTCAGATTACAGAGAGCCTGACAGCCTCAGGAGTAGTTGTCAGCAGTTTACCTCATATTACAGCCATTTTAAACCTTCCTGCAATGTTCGTTATTGCAGCAATCACCCTGTTATTGATTATTGGAATCAAGGAATCGGCCAGTTTCAACAATATCATGGTCATGATTAAAGTATTTGTGATTCTTTTATTTATCGGGATCGGATTTTTCTTTGTCAACAAAGCAAACTGGCATCCGTTTATTCCGCCAAATACTGGTGTTTGGGGCCATTTCGGATGGAGCGGCATACTTCGTGGTTCGGCAGTCATCTTTTTCGCTTATATCGGGTTCGATGCTGTCTCGACAGCAGCCCAGGAAGCCAAAAATCCGCAACGTGATATGCCAATCGGTATTCTAGGATCGCTTGGTATTTCAACTGTTTTATACATTCTGGTCGCAATCGTCCTGAC
The DNA here is from genome assembly GCA_025355585.1 of Mariniphaga sp. Lineage (GTDB taxonomy): Bacteria > Bacteroidota > Bacteroidia > Bacteroidales > Prolixibacteraceae > JAAFHB01. The sequence goes on from JANXZJ010000032.1 coordinate 7,281, forward strand.
CGGAATCGTAAGTTATACATTTCTGAATGTAGCCGATCCGATTGCAGTCGGAGTTGATGCAATGGGGAAGGGACTTTTCTGGTTACGGCCGATTATTAAAATAGCAGCAATTGCCGGTCTTAGTTCTGTGATCCTTGTTATGATGCTTGGACAGCCACGCATTTTTTATGCAATGGCAAAAGACGGATTGCTTCCCCCGCGATTTGCAAAAATCCATTCACGGTTTAAAACGCCCTATTTCAGTACAATTATCACAGGAATTGTTGCCTGTATTCTAGCCGGTATATTACCCATTAACATTCTTGGCGAACTGGTTTCGATCGGAACATTACTCGCTTTTGTAATTGTTTGTGTCGGTATTTTATTTTTGAGGTATAAACGACCTGAACTTAAACGCCCTTTCAGAACACCATTGGTTCCGCTGATTCCTATTCTTGGAGCATCCATCTGCCTGCTTCAGATGTATTCACTGCCATTCGATACGTGGCTTCGTCTCATCGTTTGGATGGCGATCGGTATGGTCATCTATTTTACGTATAGTATTCACCATAGTGAACTCAGGAAAAGGAACGGTGAAAGCAAGGAGATAATTTAAAACAATCAGGGAAGTTTTCTAAATTTGATTGATCAGCGAACCCTGACCACCGAAACCGCGATGCAAAAGTGTTCAATCACTACCTGCATCCTGTCATGGATTTTCAAATTTAAACAGTCTCCGCCGATGAAACCCTTTGCTTTAATCAACTCAAACCGATGGAACCGCATACGGTACACACTTTACGCGCCGGGATATGATATTGCCGGCCGTATATTTTCAGATTCAAGAAAAAAATCAATTGGAGAACTCGGAATTAATCCGGGTGATGAAGTATTGATCGTTGGCGTCGGGACAGGACTCGATCTTGAATTTATCACGGGTGATTGCCACATCACAGCTACCGATATTACTCCCGCGATGATTGCCCAAACAATAAAGAAGAACATCCTTTTAAAGCGCAACCTGGAAGCAACAGTAATGGATGGTCAACATCTTCTCTTTTCGGATAATGCGGTGGATAAAATCATTCTTCACCTGATCCTTGCTGTTATTCCTGACCCTGTTGCCTGCATCAGGGAGTGCGAAAGAGTATTAAAGCCAGGCGGAAGAATCACCATCTTCGATAAGTTTGTTCCCAAAGGTCGGCCATTATCGTTTTGGCGTAAGTTCTTCAATCCCGTCACCAATTTATTATTCAGCAATATCACCCGCCGGTTCGAAAGCATCGTATCTGAAACCAGCTTAATTACTGAATCGGATATCGCGGCCGATTTCAACGGCAATTTCAGGATAATCAGATTAATAAAATGATGTAGAGACGCACGCGGCAGGTACAGACGCATGGCCGTGCGTCTCTACAACCGGCCGTTAATCCATGAAATGGTTTTTAAAATAAAATTGATTTAATTTGCATTTTATAACTTTAAAATCTGCCTTAATGACCTTGTACCAAAGACTCCGTAAAAGCAAGTATCACCTGCTCATCTCTGTTCTGCCGATAGTTCTGCTCGCAGGAATTATAAAAATTGTTTTCCACATCGTCGGATGGGAAGTAATTCCGAAAGAACTCACCACTTTTTTCCCGAGTATTCTTACGGGGATTATTTTTATCCTTGGCTTTTTACTCGCCGGCGTTGTTACCGATTACAAAGAGAGTGAGCGAATCCCCAATGAAATGGCCGCCTCCTTATATGCACTCTGGCAGGAAGCCGAGTATATAAAGAGTGTACAAAACTGTCCTTCGGCATCCGGTTTGATAGCACGGTTGAAATTATTTGTCCCTACATTGAAAGATGATTTCTTTTTAAAGCAAAACGACCAGTTGAATAAGCTGATCGACGCATTTTCGGGCGATGTCGTTCTTTTGGGGAAGGAGGGAGCAACACCAAATTACATCGCGCGGATGAAGGTTGAAATCACCAACCTGAAAAAACTCGTGAACAGGATTATAGTAATAAAAACCACCGATTTTATCCCTTCGGTATTTGTCTGCATCCAGGCAATAACAATTACT
>JANXZJ010000045.1 GCA_025355585.1 Mariniphaga sp.
ATTATTTCCGACCTGCAAGCCGCTGACATTGTTAAAAGTGGTGGTCAGTTTAAAGACCGGGTTGAACAGGTTTTTTTGTTTCCCGATGATAAATATCGCCAGGATAAAAAGAGCCAAACCTCCGGCAACAAACATTCCTAAGCGTACCTTAAATTGCGGTGTATGTGTATCCATGATCTTATGTTTTGTTATTCATTTAAAGAATGATTTGATTACCGGGTCAGCTGATTTTTCAAACTCGTCCAGCTTACCTTCCTGATATATTTCTCCGTCTTTTAGCATGATGATCCGGTTAGCTGTATTTCGGGCACATTCGATATCATGTGTAATGATGATGGAAGAGGTCTTGTATTTTTTCTGAACATCGTTGATCAGATAGCTTATTTCGTCGGAGGTTACCGGATCAAGGCCGGTTGTAGGTTCGTCGTAGAGCATGATCATCGGGTCGACCACAATGGTGCGGGCAAGACTTATTCGTTTGCGCATTCCTCCTGAAAGTTGTGACGGCATTTTATGAAGAGCATCAGCCAAACCAACATTTTCAAGTACCTCAATTATTTTTTCTGAAAATTCTTTTTCAGTCAGGTTCATTCGTATCCGGCGCAATGGAAATAACAGGTTTTCCCTTACTGTCATCGAATCATACAAGGCACCGCTCTGGAAAAGGAAACCAATTTTCTGTCTCATCTCCCCCAACCCGGCACTGTTTAATGTATTCATATTTTCTCCAAGCACACGAATTGTTCCGGAGTCAGGGTTCATCAAACGGACAATACATTTGATCAGAACCGATTTTCCAGAGCCCGACTTGCCCAAAACAACCAGGTTTTCGCCATTAAAAAGGGTTAAAGAAACATCTTTCAGCACCTGTTGGCTCCCAAATGATTTCTTCAGGTTATTGATTTCGATAACCGGCTCATTGCTTTTCTCTTTTACTGAATTGTTATTTTCAGTTTCGATCGTGTTCATAATACAAGCATATCAGTAATTTGTACTGCAATCATATCTGCAATGATCACTAAAAGTGACGCCAGAACCACCGCTGAATTTGCAGCAATGCCAACGCTTTCGGTTCCTCGACCGGCATGGTATCCTTTATAGCATCCGACCAATCCGATCACCGCACCGAAGAAAAATGATTTGATGAAAGCCGGTACAAAATCAAGAAAACTGATATGGCTGAAAGCCTGAAAGAAAAATAATGTAAACGATACATCGCCTTTAATATTTGCACCGATCCAACTGCCCATGATACCGAGAAAATCGGCATACAGAATCAATAACGGGATCATCAAAGTGGCAGCCAACACCCGGGTGACCACTAAAAATCGCATGGGGTTGGTCGAAGATACTTCCATAGCTTCAATCTGTTCAGTCACTTTCATCGAACCTAATTCTGCTCCCATTCCTGAACCAATTTTGCCGGCACAAATTAATGCGGTAATAACTGGTCCCATTTCACGAATAAGCGAAATGGCAACCATTCCGGGAAGCATGGTAACTGCTCCAAATTTGAGCAATGACGGGCGCGACTGGATGGTAAGCACCAAACCCATAATGGTTCCCGTTATTGAAATAAGCGGTAATGTTTTGACTCCGATTTGGTAACATTGATGCAAGAATTCTTTGAATTCGAATTTGCGCGAAAACGTTTCTTTTACAATCAGCGTAATAAACAAGGCAACATTGCCAACATCTGTAAAAAAGTTACCGGCATCCTGGGTTTTAGCAAGTGTTTTCTCGCTAAGCCTGGACATCGAATGTATCGTCGCCTCCCTAACCTGAGGAATTACTTTTATTACAGGAGTAGATTTTCCCATTTTTTTGCTTCTAAGCTTGTTATTATACAAAAGTAGCAGCAGCACGTGGTGAAAGTGTTACATAACTTTATCAATTAGTTGCATAATTCACACATTGGAGATGGGAAGTGTAAAGTAAAAAGCAGAACCTTGTCCGAATTCAGAAACGACCCGAATTTTTCCACCCATTAACTCAACCAGTTTCTTTGAAATAGCTAATCCCAAGCCATTGCCTCCGAATTTCCGAGTGGTCGAATTATCCACCTGCCTGAAACGATCAAATATTTTAGTGTGATATTCTGCCGGAATGCCTATACCGCTATCTTTTACAAAAAATTCAGCCATTTTGCCTTTCGGTTCATAACCAATTTCAATTTGTCCTTTCGTAGTAAATTTAAATGCATTACTAATCAGGTTATTGAATATTTGATTGAATCTTTCAGGATCAGCAAAGATTAATGTTTCTTCACTATTTTCAGGAACAATTATTCTAAGTTCCAGATTAGTTTTTTCAGTCTGGAAAGTAAATTTTCCCTTGACGTTTTCGATAAACCTGTGAGCATTAACAGGACTTTTGCGGATGGTGATTTCACCCGATTCCAATTTCGATATATCCATAATATCACTGATAATGGCTAAAAGATTATTTCCATTTGCGACGATATGTTTAACAAATTCGCTTTTCTGATCTCCGTCAAAATCCGGATCGGCCAGTAATTCCGAAAACCCAATGATGCTATTTAATGGTGTGCGGACTTCGTGCGACATATTGGCTAAGAATGCTGATTTTAAGCGGTCGCTTTCCTCGGCTTTTTCCTTGGCTTTAATCAGTTCTGCCTCGGCATTTTTACGCGCGGTAATATCCACGCCGATTCCCACAAAATGTGTCAGATTTTTATGCTGATCGTAAATGGGAGTAATGGATCTGCTTTCATAATACAACTCACCATTTTTCTTCATATTCAAAATTTCGGCAATGAATACATTCCCTGATAAAATTGTATCCCACAATTTTTTATAAAATTTCTGGCTAAGTTTGCCCGATTTAAGTATTCGTGGGGTTTTTCCTACAGCTTCGTTCGACGAGTAGCCTGTTAGAATTTCAAAAGCATGATTAATGTATTCTATCGTTCCATTTTGGTCTGTTATCATGATCGAATCGACAGTTTGTTCAATAGCGCTGGATAACTTTAGAAGTGTCTCTTCAGAACGTTTGCGCTCTGAAATATCGATTGCAACACCAATCAATCCTAAGGGTTGGTCATCCTTATCTTTTATAATTGTAGTTGAAAGATAAATTGGAAATTCACTTCCGTCTTTTTTCCTATTCATCAATTCTCCGTGCCATTCACCTTGAATTGTGGCTGGTAATATTTCATCCACCACCCTCTGCTCATTGGATTGTGAGCGCACCACACTAATGTTCTTCCCTAAAAGTTCATTGATTTCATATCCATAAGTTTTTAAGAATGATTCGTTCACAAATATGATTTTGTTGTCCAGATTAGTAATACTTACACATTCATTGATACTTTTCAAAGAATGGGCAAGCATTGTTATTTCTTTTTCGGAACTTTTGCGTTCGGTAATGTCTTCAACCATTCCAATAATTTTTTCTGGTTTACCATGATTATCGCTTAATGTTGTCACAAAAAGATTAGCCCGGATCAAATCTCCATTTTTATGGATATACCTTTTTTCCATCTTGTAGCCAGATATCTTGCCTGCTATCAAGTCAGTAAACTGATTAATATCCTTATCGATATCTTTCGGATAGGTAAAATCAGTAAACTTCATTTTTGTCAATTCATCGCTGCTGTAGCCAAGCATTTTAGACAAAGGTAAATTGGAAATGATTAGATGACCATGCATATCAATCAATGCTATTGCAATGGGAGCCTGGTCAAAAATAGCCCTGAATCGTTTTTCACTTTCCCGAACTTTTTGCTCGTCTATTTTATGCATGGTTATATCACGAATAATCATGCTGGAACGTTTCAGCCCATCCTGATTTTTGAAAGTAAAGGTTGAGATGTCTGCCGGAAATGATGTTCCATCTTTCCGTAATAAAATCACTTCGCCCTTTGCTTTTCCGTTCAGGTTTCGTTCTTTTATCAAAACAGACAATCTAGAATCTGCAACATCCTCAATGCCAGACCTGCCCAGATTGATAAGCTCATCTTCC
>JANXZJ010000059.1 GCA_025355585.1 Mariniphaga sp.
AAATGTTTGACTCCTCCGAAATGTTAGTTAATTACCCTTTTCATTTTCATGTTGGGTTATATGATCTGGGATCGCCGTACTGCCATGCAACCAGCTTTACTACAAGCGTCTAAGGCGGAAGAGAATAGTCGCAATCTGATAAATACACTTCGAGAATACTTCAAGAAGCATGCTGATCTGGCTGAAATACTAAGAACTCACGGAATCTTGTAGAAAGGAGACGGGAAGACCAGGAGAAAAGGAAAAGGGAGATAAACGATTAACGTGAATTCGTGGAATTGGTTATTCCTTGGAATTGGCATTTTATTGCATTCCGAATAATTTTGAGTATCTTTAAAATATCAATTGGATGATTTATGGCTGCACTTTTGGAACAAATCAACAAGGTCTATTTTTGGGATACTGATTTCAATCAGCTGGATGAAACACAATCTAAAAGGTTAATCATCGAGCGGATCATGAATTATGGCAACCTTCATGAAATAGAGCTTATAAAAGCTGTTTACGGCATGAAAGAGATCCTATCAACGCTGTGTAATCTCAATTATATTGATGCTAAAACATTAAATTTTATTTCGCTCATGTTTCATATTCCAAAATCAAAATTTAAATGTTACACACGGAAACAGTTGACTCGTCAACCTTGGAGTTATTGATAAAAGTCCAACAAAAAGACTATCTGAAAGGGTTTTATCTTGTAGGGGGAACGGCATTGGCTTTACAGATGGGGCATCGCAAATCGGTGGATATTGATTTATTTTCGACCGAAGGATTTGATGCGGGACAAATGTTAGAAAATTTATCAGCCGATTTTTCTTTTCAGCTTTTTTTCTCCGCGAATAACACCCTCAAGGGGAGTATCGACCAGATTCAGGTAGATATTCTTGCACATCGCTATCCACTGATTGGCCAACCCATCAAGCTGGAAAAGATTTCAATGTTGTCTTTTGAGGATATCATAGCCATGAAACTAAATGCCATTTCAGTGAGCGGGCAACGGGTAAAAGATTTTATTGATATTTATTACCTGTTGGACCATTATTCTGTTGAACAAATGATTGGCTTTTATAAAAAGAAATATTCGCAATACAATGAAGTCAATGTTTTGAAAAGTTTATGTTGGTTTGAGGATGTTGACCTTTCTGATTGGCCCCTATTATTGATAACCCCAAATTTAAGATGGGGCGCAGTGAAGAAAAAAATCACATCAGCTACCCAAAGATTCTTAACACAACAATAAAAAAGGCCTTGCAAAGAATTCTTGCCCGACCATTTGAGAAAGAAGCTTCCGGGAATGCCAACCATCATTCCGGCAGGTCAAGCTACTTATTTAGCGAAGAAGGAGAAGGAAGTAATATCGGGAGAAGACCAGCAGGAATTGAATGTAGGATAGTACTTACTCAAAAATGCGTTTTTACGAAATAGGACTTTGGATTCGTAGGAAATGGGAAGCCTTGGATATACATTTTACATGAGAATGGAGATTAACCATTTTTGATTAACGATTGAGGATTAACGATCCTGAGTGTTCCGGACCATCCAATCAACTAACCCACAAGGCACCTCATAGGTGGAATTAATAATTTTCGTTTAAAGAATGTTTTCGTTGTTAACGAAAAATAGTTAACTTTACGAACGAAAACTATGAATTTATGCTTTCAAGATTAATTATAGAACAGGTTATTGAGTCTCAAAAAGTACGGCTAACATACTTGAACCTGGGCTTGCAGCGTATGATCAGTGATTACGCTGAGCTCACTTCACACACGTTAATTGTATCGGGCATTCGTCGTTGTGGAAAGAGTACTTTACTTCAACAGATTAACAAAACCTTTAACGGTCCTACTATTTATCTGAATTTTGAAGATCCCCGACTGGCAGGTTTCGATTTGAGTGATTTCAACCGGTTGCATGAAATTGGTGTAAAGGAAGAGATTACTGCCTATTTTTTCGATGAAATCCAGAACATTGAAAACTGGGAGAGTTTTGTCCGCTTTAGGCTTGATGAGGGCTACCGTATTTTTATCACCGGATCGAATGCATCGATGTTGAGCAAAGAACTGGGAACAAAACTCACCGGAAGACATATCACAAAAGAACTTTTCCCTTTTTCGTACAGTGAATACAAGGCATTTACAGGCCAAGAAAGTAATGAACTCTCATCGGTCAAGTACATGAAGAGTGGTGGGTTTCCCGAATACCTGAAAACAGGATTGCCCGAAGTGCTGATGCACGCTTTCAATGATATCGTAGTTCGTGATATTGCCATTCGCTACAATTTAAAAAATATTTCGGTATTGCAACAATTAGCAGTATGGCTGGTTTCGAATACCGGGAAACCCATTACTGGAAACAGTCTGAGAAAAATATTTCAAATAGGTTCTTCCTCAAGTATGATGGATTATTTATCTTACTTTGTAGATGCCTATTTGTTCTTTTTCATTCCCAAATTCAGTTACTCGCATAAAGTTCAGTTGGTGAATCCTAAAAAAGTCTATTGTATTGATAATGGATTAATTGAAATTAACTCGGTTTCATTCACCGATGACAACGGCAGGCTTCTTGAAAATATGGTTTTTATGCAACTGCGCCGAAAAACTGCTGAGATTTACTATTATTCGGATCAAAAGGAATGTGATTTCGTGGTTTTTCAAAACGGCAAATTACAAGGTCTTTACCAGGTATGCTGGCAATTAGACCAAAATAATATGGACAGGGAATTATCAGGTCTTTTGGAAGCGATGAATTTTTTCGACCTAAATACAGGGAGCATCATCACTCAAAATCAATCTGACTCCTTTATTTTCGATAAAAAAACGATCATCGTTTTACCCTTTCATGAGTGGGCAAAAGGCGAGAAATGAGAAGGTGAGAAAGTAAGATTAACGAATTG
>JANXZJ010000062.1 GCA_025355585.1 Mariniphaga sp.
TTCGCCTGCGAGGGCAAAGGAGATTTATGCACTGGCGGAATTTCAGTCTGTGCCGTCGGTCGGCATAAAATTTGCGCAGGATTTAATTTCATTGGGATATTATTCGCTCAATGAACTCAAAGACAAAGACGGGGCTAAGCTAATTGAAGATCTGGAGCTTTCGACAGGAACATGGATCGATCCATGCGTCGAAGACCAGTGCCGTTTGGTGGTGGATTATGCCAACAACCGCGACAACAGTAAAAAATGGTGGGATTTTACCGAAGAACGAAAGAAATACCGGCTCGAAAATGGTTATCCGGCCAGCCGCCCACAGAAAGCGTGGTTCGAACTTGAGAAATACCGGGATAAATAATCATATCAGCCCTATAAAAACACAAATCGCACAGACCACATTGCCAGTCTGCGCGAAATATGAAGGCCATCAGTAGAAAATAGGCTGAAAAACTAAGCCTTAACGGGTTCAGCAGGCGCTTGGGCTGCTTTATGTTTCCGTCTCAGTTCTGTCAACGTATAATCCTTTGCCTTGGCCTTATTCGTTGTTTTATAAAGGGCTTTACCACTTTCCATCACCTGCCTCATTTTATCATGGATCAGGCCAATATGGATCCCGTTATCCTGCACCAATTGTGCACGCCGGCTGATAGTTTTACGTTGAAGCACATCATCATCCGAGACCATCTTCGCACGTGTTTCAAGCTCTTTTACGTAGTTAATTGGCATACCGGCAGCTTCGAGCGGTGCAAGGTTTGCCTTCACATTTTTCAACAGGTTGTTAAACGAAGCCATAAACTCCGCCACTTTGTAACCGGGAATTGTCTCACGTACACTTTTGATTCCGAAATCCCCGTTAGCAATGGTCAGGGGCTCCTTCGTCAGTCCGATTAAAGCAGCAATCCGCGCAAAATCAGCACGAAATGCGTTCATGGTTAAGTGCAACCTTTTAGTCACCACCTTTTGTTCTGCAATTACCGCGCGAACAGAAGGCAATTCGGCCCCTTCATCGATAATTTTCAAAAAATCATCGGCAAAAGGATCTGCATAACGGGTTGAGAACGCTGCAAAATCGGCTTTATCCCGCGTGAACATGTCATGCAGGATCCGTCCAATTTGAATAGTTCCTCCCTGAGAAAGTGATAATTTTCTCATAGATGAGATTTTAGTGATTTTACCGGGTACACCCGGCGTGTTTGGTTTTATCCTTTGCCACAAATTCGGTTAGGTCGAATACCGATACCACGAAATGGACATCAGTTACCGTATTAAATATACGACTAATCCATGTTATTTATGGTGTTTTTTCTCAGATAATTTATCTTTTTTTATTTTTATTTTATATACTCAAAAAACAATTTTTGTTTAATGCTCTTATAATCAATTATTGTTGAAATATATTGCTTTCTTAGATGATGAATCAATCATCATTCATGAATAATATAATTATGGATGTTTTTCACGGTTGAAAATCCCGGGGAATTAGAAATTTCAGGACAATAAAACCGGTTTGGATCCGCGTAATTTGTGTTTAAACGTGTAATGTATGGTTACCTGTGCAATACATGGTTATATACTCGTAATGTATAATTGCATATACGCAATACATGCTTATACAGGCGTAATGTTTCATTACATATGCACAATACATGCTTATATGCTCGTAATGCATACTTACATGAGCGCAATACATGCTTATATGCTCGTAATGCATACTTACATATACGCAATACATGATTACATACTCGTAATACATATTTGAATGTCCGAAAAACATCTTTAAATTGGGGTAAATCAGAATTGAAAATCTCCAAATAATTGCCCGCCAGCGGAGATTACGATGAAAAGCAGAAAAAAAGAAACTCAGGTGCGGTGAAATCAACTCAGATAATAATTTGGGATTTCTTATCAATCGTTCCGATTTTTCGATAAATTTGTTGAATCAAAAGTTGAACGACCAAAACAAATTCGTTTTCCCCAAAAAGCAAAGGCAAAGCATAAACCACGATAAAAACCTGACCTATGAACCACCAATTAACGCTCATCCTGCTTCTCTTTCTGGCATTTTTCACCGCTTGCAAAAAAGATAAGGCCCTTGTCATCGAAAATCCCGGAATTCCTTTACTGGACAAGGTGATGTACGGCCCTGAATTGTACAATGTTTATACCTGGAACGAATCCTACCTGATCAGTGAGGAGAAAAGCAAATACTTTTATACAAGGCATAATTACAACAGTCAAAATCAACTGGTTTCATCTGACTTTTACGTAGATCCTGGTATCTATAGCAGCGATTCGCATATATCTCAGGCAAGTATGAACCGAACGGAGTGGGTAAATGCAGACAATACAGCAAGAGAGATGTTCAGAACGTATGAGTATAATCAGAATGGTCAACTGATAAAATATTCAATTAACCGACTAAATACCAATTACAAGTCGTATTCAGTCTTCGAATACAATGCGAAAGGTCAGATAAGCAAAGAGACCTGGTATTCCGACGGTAAGGCAAATGGAAATACAATCTACACCTATAACGATGCCGGAAATTTAATTCTTAAGACACGCAATGATATTTTGGCCGATGGAAGCCTTCAGCTAAGTACGACAACGGAATATGAATTTGACAACAAAAAGAATCCTTATCTCCTGTTTAAGATGCAGATTCCGGGCATTTACACAAATCAAAACAATATTATAAAAGAAACTTTTAAGCTATGGTTTGAAGTTGATGCTTTCATTGATAAAGTTCAGGTTTCGGAAACAACCTATGAATACAATGACTATGGATATCCTGTAAAGCAGAATGGAACTATTAACTTTGTTTACCGTTAAGAAAGTGAATTTCATATGGATATAACCCTCAGACCTGTAAATGAGCATGATTTCCCTGCAATTGTAGAAATGTTCAAAGAATTTGCCCACTTCGAACACCTCGATGAGCGTTTAACCAATACGGTTGAACGGATGAAAGCCGAAACCGATTATTTCAATTGTTTTGTTGCCGTAAAAGATGATGAAGAGATCGTTGGTTATGCCACTTACTTCTTCTCCTATTTTACATGGACCGGAAAATCGCTCTACATGGATGATCTCTATGTGAGAGAAAGCTATCGTGGTGCCGGAATCGGAAAACTATTAATTAATAAGGTGATCGAATTCGCGAAAACCTCCGGATGTCATAAATTGAGGTGGCAGGTTTCCGACTGGAACGCAACTGCTATTGGATTTTACAAGGGTTTGGGAGCTGAGATTGACAAACAGGAACGTAATTGCGATTTAGATTTATAGAAAAGGCATTCATAAACAGATGAATAATATCTAAAAAGAAAAAATCCCCCGATTCATCTCAATTATTGAATTAAATATGAATTTTAATTGATTGAACATCCTGTCCGGATGCATTGTTGTTACTTTTAAATCTGCACTTGAAACCGCATGATAAGATACTTTCAAATGCATTTTAGAAGTGATGATCGTTTACACTTTAAATAATAAAAAATCAGATGAAGAAAGTATTGCTCCTATTGGCGGATGGATTCGAAACCCTTGAAGCAAGTGTATTTATAGATGTGATTGGATGGAACCTGGTTGACGGTGATGGTACGACGCAATTGTTTTCGTGCGGACTTCGTCGCGAAGTCAAAAGCTCGTTCAGTCAGCGGGTTGTAGTTGATTATTTAATTGATGAAATCAATACTGCGGAATTCGATGCACTCGCCATCCCTGGCGGATTCGAAGAGTTCGGTTATTACAAAGATGCCTACAGTGATGAGTTCCTCAAACTGATCAGGATGTTTGATGCGCAAAGTAAAATTATTGCAGCGGTTTGTGTCGGGGCATTGCCAATTGCCCGGAGCGGGGTTTTAACAAACCGAAGAGCAACGACTTATAACAAAAGGGGAATCCGGCAGGAAGAACTTGGCAGCTATGAAGTCAATGTAATCAATGAACCGATCGTAACCGATTGCAATGTGATTACTTCCTGGAATCCATCAACCGCTGCAGAGGTCGCTTTCCTGTTGCTCGAACGTCTGACTTCGAAAGAGCAAGCCAACTTTATCCGTGAAATCATGGGTTTTAAATTGTCGTAAAACTTAACAAACATAACAGTTACCTCACGGAATTCAACTGCAATCGCATAATATCCTTCGCACCTGAACATCGCCTTCAGGTGAATTGTTGTTATCTTACAAATGATATTCAGCATTGGAACTGAAGATTTTGAAAAGATGTGACTTCATTCTGATTGTATTATTTTTAAATTTAATTGAAAGAAAACGGTTATGAAAAAGACATTACTTCTCTTGGCCGAAGGATTTGAATGTTATGAGGCCAGCGCATTTATCGATGTAATAGGATGGAACCTTGTCGATGGTGATAAATCAACACAACTCTTTTCATGTGGCTTGCGACATGAAATTAAAAGTTCCTTCGATCAGCGAATTCTGGTTGATTACCTGATTGGTGAAATTGATGTAGAAGCGTTTGATTCACTTGTTGTGATCGGTGGATTTTCAGAGTATAACTACTATAAGGATGCATACGATGAACGCTTTTTAGAACTGATCAGGTTGTTCGATGCCCGTAAAAAAATTATTGCCTCTGTCTGTGTCGGGGCATTACCAATTGCGCGCAGCGGTGTTTTGATCAACCGCAGGGCAACTACGTGCAATTTAGGTGATAAAAAGCTCGAGGAACTGCGAAGCTATGATGTAAGCGTCCTCAATGAACAAATTGTAACCGATAATAATATAATCACTTCGTGTAATACTTCCGCGGCAATTGATGTGGCACTTTTGTTGCTCGAAAGATTGACATCCAAAGAACAAAGTAACCATATCCGGGAGATCATGGGGTTTAAACCGATGTGAAAATAAGCTGATTATATGTGTAATAAGACAATTGGAACAAATAACAGATGAGGTGGATGGTATTTATTTCGGTTCACAAACCTGTAACGATTCACATTCAACATTCGTAGTGTTTTTATTAACTTTGTCACTTGCTACTATTAAAAGGGTATAAAAATATTTAAAAGGATTGCGCCATGAAATTTCAGAAAATGCACGGGTTGGGAAACGATTTTATTCTTATGGATGAGATCGATCCATCGAAATATGATTTAGCAGCATTGGCAATTAAATTATGCGACCGTCACCAGGGAATTGGAGCCGATGGTATTATTTTAATCCTTCCTTCAGAGATTGCTGATGTGAAAATGCGGATTATAAATTCGGACGGAAGCGAGGCAGACATGTGCGGCAACGGTATTCGTTGTTTTGCCAAATATGTGTACGACAATCATATCAATACTGCCACATCATTTACGATCGAAACGGGCGCCGGTATTATGATTCCGGAGTTAATCATCGAAGATGGGAAAGTTTTGTTTGTAAAAGTAAACATGGGAGCTCCGCATTTAGAGCGTTCTGCCATTCCAATGATGGGTGCTGCCGGAAATGTGATCAATGAATCCATCAATATTGAAGGCAGAGATTATAAAATCACAAGTTTACTGATGGGTGTTCCTCACACAATCGTTTTTGTCAACCATTTCGACGAAAATACTATTTTAAAAATCGGCAAGCTTATCGAAAAACATCCTTTGTTCCCTCAGGGAACCAATGTCAACTTTGTGGAGGTGCTCAATAATAATGAAATCAATGTAAGAACATGGGAACGGGGAGCCGGAAGAACGCTCGCATGCGGTACAGGAAGTTGTGCATCAGCAGTTGCAGCCTCTTTAAATAACCTGACAGGTAAAGAGGTCACCGTACATCTCGCATTGGGCGATTTATTGATTGAATGGATTGATGGAATTGTTTACATGACCGGAAGTGCCAATCATGTCTTTGAAGGAAGGGTCGAAGTTTGAATAACATCGCTAAATTATAACGTCCAATGACGGAACTCAACCTGATAAAGGCCATCGAAACCATTGTGGTGATTCTGATACTCCTTGCGGCGAACCTCTTCACGCGGAATGTGGTGAAGAACATTCTGAAACATTTCGCCTTTGAGTTTCAGCGAAGGAAAATCACAATGAAACTGATCAATATCCTTCTTTTTATACTGGCAGTTGTAGTTATTGCAGCGATCTGGGGCGTCAATCAGTCACAGTTAATCTTGTTTATCTCCTCTTTTCTAACCGTTTTAGGAATCGCATTTTTTGCACAATGGTCGCTACTGGCCAATGTTACTGCCGGACTCATTCTTTTTCTGAATCATCCGCTTCGTCTTGGTGACAGGATCAAAATAATGGACAAAGATTATAACATTGAGGGGCGCGTTGACGATATCACCTATTTTTTTCTCCATATACGGATGGATAATGGCGAGAAAATCACGATTCCCAATTCGGTGGTACTTCAGAAAACCATCTCAATCATGGCTAAACCAGAAAATCAGGTGAAGCCTTTAAGATAATTGGTTAGTAGGTACATAACAAACTAATAAATAGTATGGCAACGAAAGCATTATTGATCATCGATATGCAGGCAGGAAGTTTTATCCCTGCAACTCCGCGTTACGATTCTGAAGGAGTCATTGAAAGAATCAATCAACTGGCAGAATTCTTTCGCACTAACGGCGATCAGGTGATATTTGTCCGGCATGACGGTACAAAAAAGGGTGATTATATTCCCGGCACCAGTGATTGGCAGGTATTAACTGCATTAAATCAACTTCCCGGAGATTTATACATCGAAAAGACAATCAATGACTCGTTTTATCAATCCGAATTACAGGCAAAACTTCAGAAATCAGGGATAAATGATCTTTATTTCGTAGGATGTGCCACCGATTTTTGTTTTGATGCAACCGTTAAATCTGCATTAGGTAAAGACTTTAAAGTAACAGTAGTTAAAGACGGTCATACTACTGCTGACAGACCTTTTATCAATGCAAAAACTTTGATTGATCATCACAATTGGTTATGGAGCGAGCTAACTCCGGCGGCTTATCCAGTAAAGGTTGCAACATGCAGCGAAATTATTGCAAAATTGAACCCTTCGTTTTCGTGTTGAAAAATTCGGGGTATCTTTGAAGTTCAAAATAAACAGCAGCGAGAATGGTAATATTGGAAGAAAAACACAAGGCATCGTTTTTAATTGGAATTCTGTTCGTAGTGATCGGTTTTTTGGCAAAAGTGTTTTACCGCGAATACATCAACAGTCATGGCATTGATGATTTTGGTCTGGCTGGATCGTTACCAAGCTTCCTGTATGTAATCGGGTTCTCACAAATACTGCAAATCAGGCCGATCAAATATCCCTCTTTGGTGATTCTTGTAGTTACAATCGGATCAATTATCTATGAATTCAAACAACAACCATCCAATTTGGCAGGACTTGATATAAATGATATTGTAGCATCCATTGCTGGTGGCGCCATTTCATTGTTGATCTTATACATTGTCGGAAAGAAGTTTAAAAATGAGGATAAGCAACTTTGAAATGTCTCTCAAAGGCTGTCAGAAAGATAAAAGGTACCACTAAACTTCAGCCTTTCGACTTCTGTCTTCTCACCATTGTTCTCCATCCCGCACCTATTCAACCCTAAATCCCTATCTTTGCAAAAAATAAGGTATTTCAAAATAGATTGTCATGAGCGAAAGAAGAGTAAGGGTTCGTTTTGCCCCAAGTCCAACGGGACCGCTTCATATCGGAGGTGTTCGTACAGCATTATTTAATTATTTGTTTGCAAAAAAGCATGGTGGTGACTTCCTGCTTCGCATTGAAGACACCGATCAGGGTCGTTATGTTCCCGGAGCCGAAGATTATATACAGGAAGCATTGGAATGGTGCGGAATGAAGGTCGATGAAGGTCCAAAACAAGGCGGACCATTTGCACCCTACCGTCAAAGTGAACGCAAAGAGCTCTATCGTCAATATGCAGATCAGTTACTTGCAAGCGGAAATGCCTATTATGCATTCGACAGCCCCGAAGAACTTGATCAGGCACGTGCAACTGCTGAAGAAAAGGGTGAAACCTTTACGTACAACGCGATGTCGCGTTGCAGGATGAAAAATTCGCTCTCACTTTCGGAAGATGATTGTAATATACTCCTTGCATCATCGATTCATTATGCGATTCGCTTTAAAATGCCCGATAACCTGGACGTAACCGAGGTCGATCTGATTCGCGGAAGCGTTACATTCAATACATCGTCGCTCGATGATAAAGTTTTGTTTAAAAGTGACGGAATGCCAACCTATCACCTTGCCAACGTGGTCGATGATCACCTGATGGAGATCTCACATGTGATTCGTGGTGAAGAGTGGCTCCCTTCGATGCCATTGCATGTGCTTTTGTACCGCGCATTCGGCTGGGAAGATACGATGCCACGCTTTACACATCTCCCGTTAATTTTAAAACCTGTTGGAAAAGGAAAGCTTAGCAAGCGCGATGGCGATAAAATGGGATTTCCTGTATTTCCGTTACTGTGGAAAGATCCTGAAACGGGTGATACCTCACGAGGATATCGTGAAGATGGCTTTTTCCCCGATGCTTTCATCAATATGCTTGCTTTATTGGGCTGGAATCCGGGTACTGAACAGGAGATCTTCTCAATGAAAGAGCTTTGTGAGGCATTTTCACTTGAAAGAGTTGGGCATTCGGGCGCGCGCTTCGATCCGGAGAAAACAAAATGGTACAATCATCAATATTTCATCAAAAAATCGGACCAGGAATTGGGCGAATTATTGCTTCCATTCCTCAAAGAGAAAGGAATTACCGCTGAGCCGGCAATGGCAACCAAGGTTTGTGGAATGGTAAAAGAAAGATGCAATTTTGTATCCGAAATATGGGATCAGAGTTACTTTTTATTCGAAGCACCAACCACTTATGACGAAAAAATAGTAGTCAAACGCTGGAAAGATGATGTTCCATCTATTATGAACGAGATCGCAGTATTTTTCGAAACTGTTGAGCAGTGGAATGCACCAGAAATCAAAGAACCATTCTCCGAATTAGTAACTGCAAAAGGGTGGAATTTCGGTATTGTTATGAATTCATTGCGACTTTGTCTCGTTGGTGGCAGTTTTGGTCCCGATATCTTCGAAATTTGTGACCTGATCGGTCAGGCAGAAACCATTTCACGAATAAAAAAGGCAATTGCAGCGATAAAAGGATAAAATGGCAAGAGGAAGACAAGAAGCTTTGAATTCTAAATCTCTCTTAAAAATCCCCAAAAATTCGAATTTCACAATGAATTTTTGGGGATTACATATTGAACTACACGTTGTAAAAAACTATAACCGATTATTTTAAAGCAAGAATTGCTTCATTGTAACGGCGGGAAACTTCTTTCCAGTTGACAATCTTCCAGAAAGCATCGACATATTCAGCGCGACGATTCTGATATTGAAGATAATAGGCATGTTCCCAAATATCAAGTGTCAGAACCGGAATTCCACGCACCTCGGTTGTACTCATGAGGGGATTTTCCTGATTTGCAGTTGAACTCACAACCAATTTGCCTTTCTCATTAACCGATAACCATGCCCAACCACTTCCAAACTGTTTCTTTCCGGCATTACCGAACCCTTCCTTGAATTTATCGACACTTCCGAAAGACTCATTAATGGCTTTCAACAGATCACCCTGAGGTTCCTGACCAGCGCCAGAAGACAATAAGGTCCAAAATAATAAATGGTTATAAAAACCTCCTCCATTATTTTTTACTGCAACCGGATATTTCTCCATTTCAGTAAAAA
Source organism: Mariniphaga sp. (assembly GCA_025355585.1). GTDB lineage: Bacteria > Bacteroidota > Bacteroidia > Bacteroidales > Prolixibacteraceae > JAAFHB01. Next base: position 9,714 of record JANXZJ010000062.1, read on the forward strand.
TTTGAAAGAGTGTCTTTGATGCATATTCAGGTCCCGTTGTTGCATCATTTAAATTCTTGGTATAGGCAGCATGATGCTTGGAATAGTGAATTTCCATCGTTTTTGCATCGACAACTGGTTCTAAAGCGTTGTAAGCATAAGGCAAAGGCGATTGCTTCGACTGCCCGGTCAGCTTAGATTCATCTAATTTTGAAAATGTTTTATCCCAGGAGGTACCTTCCGGCAGAAATGATTTGCCACCAAAAGAGAATTTTGAAGCGACAAGTACAGCAATCCCTGATAAAGAAACTTTTTTAAAGAAATTACGACGTGAGTTTTGCTCATTTTTCAGAGCTGTTTCTAATTCTTTCATATTTATTTTTTTTAGTTTACAAATACTTTCTACAAATGTCCTGATATTTCGGGGCTTCTTTAATAATCAAACAAGTAGATGCAAAAAATGTTTACAAAAAGAACTAAATAGCAGTTAAAAGTCCTTAATTTATTAAAGGTTTAAAATGAAAAAAAATTTCAAATTAGGGAATTAATCATTTTCTGTGGGAAATAGTGATTCTTACCCTGGCGGGCAGTAATGAATTCGGGAACACAATGCAAGGGATGAAAACCCAAAAAGAAAGGGGGAGTTGTGCAATTCTCCCCCAATCCCATTTCAATTGAACTGGTTGCAAAAACTATTTTGATCTTATGAAGATTAATTGTGATTCATCAGCCATTTTGCAATGCTTGATGAAATATCAGATCCTTTGATATCTTCAATCCATTCATACTCTCCAATTGGATTCAAGGCATCAAAATACCAATCACCATCGTCTGTAACTATAAAGTCGAAAACTCCATGCGTTAAATTTAATTCGGTCATTATCTGAATCGCTTTCGCTTTAACCGACTTTGGGGGTTGTACAACCGCATAATTCGGCTGAACCGCTTCAATACCTGAATATTGGCAAATTTTATCAGCTTTAATTTTCCCTACAAAATATTCTTTTCCCACGACGGTACATCTTACCTGGTAAGTAGCATGTGCTACTATACAACTATTTGCCGGTAAATTGTCCAAAAAGGCAGTTCCAAACTTGTCTCCACATTTTTCAAAGCAATCACCCGATGATTTTGTCTGACAATCCTGATCCATTAATTCCAGAACGCGCTCTTTTTTACTTTCAAAAAAACTATTGAGGTAATTAATGTCAGTAGAACAGATGTATGAAGGCCATTTTAACCCAACATTCTTGGAGATGGCATATTGTCTGAATTGGTTGTCATCATAAAAATCCTGGTAGAAATTCAGCCATTTAGTTGATTCGAGAGAGGAGAAAAGCTTTTCAAGTGTTTTGTTCCATATCTCTTTCCAAATAAAATAGTCCTCAACCTCCGGACAACCGTTTTCAATGAATTTCTCCAGGCGTGTGCCTCTGTTCCAAACTGTTTCAATTTCGTTCGTCGAAAAGCAGCAATTGGGTCCCTCTATTTTAAATGAATCATTTTCGAATCTGACTTGCGTAGATTTTAATGAATCAATATCAAGATTTAGCCTGGAATATTCCGCAGCATTATCCTGAAGTATCGATTCAACTCGATCAGCATGTATGTCACTTTTGTCAGATATTATTAAAATCATAACCTTTTTTGTAAAGTAAAAATTCGTCAACTCCCCCTACCGACTTTACTCCGGAATTCAGTAATTAATAGGAATGGGATGTCAAATGTTACCCTATTTTGGGCCTTATTTTGTAATAAAAACAAAAATTAATTACAAAACTCTTTAATGCACTAATTAATAGTGAATTAAAAATGCAAAAAATTGAATAATAGTGGGATATTTTATTGCAAATTTTCAGTTTATCTATTTTCCATTGTCAAAAAATGCCCTTAAAGGATTAATTAATCGCGTAATCAACCGCATTTCCTTTGTTATAATCTCAGCTGTACCGTCCATTTGCTGAATAAATTTCAGATTCTCACGGTAGGAAGAAGTCATTCCGTCTGAAAGTTCTATTTCAGCCACATAACCTTTGGCGTCCGGAACCAGTGATATTGCCTTGATATACCCTTTTAACATCCCGAATTCCATATACGGAAATCCATTCAATTTCAAATTCACCCGCTGGCCAACCTCAACCTTTCCAAACCCGGATGGCGGGATCACTGCCTTAGCAATGATTGCTGATTCTTTGATGGGGATAATAGTCGCAATCAGCTCGCCCGTTTTTACCTCCTGGTTTACGCTCCAGATGGAAGTATAAGTCAACTTCCCTTCAACCGGACTCGCAACAAGAAACCGCTCCTCCCATTGGTGAATTGCATTTTCCAGATTCTGTTTCGATTCATCAAGTGCCAGGCGGAATTCCGACAATTCCCTTTCATGTTGCATCTGTAATTCAACCCGGGTGGACTGCATTTGCAGAATTGAAGATTCTGTTTCCCTGAGGACAGCTTCAAAACCAACAAAAGCTGATTTTTTTGAAAGGAAAAGCTGTCGCGATTTGTCAAACTCTGCCTCACTTGTAGTTCTTTTTTGAAACAGTGAAGAATCGCGGGTAAAGCTTTTTTGAGATAAAACCAGGTCATTTCGTTGAATTTCTTTTTGACGAATTAAAGTCTGGTAATACTCTTGCTGTTTGACAATCTGTTTGTCAATTAATCCGATCTTTTGGGGAAGATAGTTTTGGGTCAGATAATGCTTAAAGTTATTCCGGCTTTTCAAAAATGGACCATAACTTTGCTGCAACTCTCCAAGGGTAAGTTGGTCAGACAAATTATAGGCAAACACCTGTTCATCCCAGTTAGTGATTAAAAAGCAATCGGCCAATTCCTTTTTTAGTATCAAATAATGTGCAAAATCAGTTGGATTGTTGATCAATGCTATATTTCCTTTCTCAGAAATTGTCTGACCATCAGCTGCAAATAACCGGTCGATTTTACCCGTTGATTTACTTATCAGCGAAACGGGAGGATTCTTCTTCGTCAATATCATGGGCGCCCTGATGATCTCCGGGGATTTAAAAAAATAACTTCCGATAAGTAATGTGGTAAATACAGCGAAAATGACCGTCAATCCCCACTGTATAACCCGGCTTGGAATAAACGACATGATCTCTTCCACCTCTTCACTGTGACCTTCTAAATCAGACCTTTCCGTCATAATGATATTTCGTATTTTCAATATTCATTTCCATATAGGATATTTTACCAAATCAATCGGAAGCGCCAATTAACCACCCAGCTCGAGTTGGTCTTTGACAAGATTAAAATAAATTCCTTTTCTTCCGACAAGTTCAGTATGTGTACCTTTTTCGACAATCTCGCCTCCTTCCAACACAACAATCTGATCCGCATTTTTAACCGTACTTAATCGGTGTGCCACCACAATAACCGTTCGATCTTTAAAAAATTGATTCAGGTTATCCATAATCACCAATTCATTGCGGGCATCAAGTGCATTGGTTGCCTCATCGAAAAAAATATAATCGGGATTCTTATATACCGACCTTGCAATAAGGATACGCTGCTTCTGACCCGTACTCAATCCATGTCCGTCACCGCCGATCCGAGTGTCGTATCCCAGGGGAAGTGCTTCGATAAACGATTGTATATTGGCTGTTTCAACCGCCTTTTCAACTTTCATAGAATCAGGTATTTCATCTCCAATCCCAATGTTACCTGCGATAGTATCTGAGAAAATAAAACCTTCCTGCATGACAACGCCACACCGTTTACGCCATTGCTGCTGACTGTAATTATTTAGAGATACACCACCCAGCATTATCTCTCCCAAGACTGGTTTGTAAAAGCCAAGAATCAGTTTAACAAGTGTACTTTTGCCACTCCCGCTTGTACCAACAATTGCAGTAACCTTATTTGCTGGAATCTCAAGATTAATGTTTTTCAACACTTTCGGCGAATTAGGACCCTCATATTGAAATGTAACGTTTTTTAAAGCAATGTCTCGTCCTGAAGGAATTTCGTGTATTTTCCGCTCCTCCGGTTTTTCCTCATCTTCTTTTTCATTGATTTCACTCAACCTTTCAAGACTGATTTTCGCATCCTGGGCCGATTGGATAAATCCAATAAATAGCTGGATGGGTGCGTTCAATTGTCCTATGATGTATTGAACTGCCATCATCATCCCGAGTGTCATTTCACCTGTCACTACTGCACGGGCAGTCATGAAAGAGATGATGATGTCTTTGGTCTGATTGATAAAAGTAGCACCAACCATCTGGTTCTGATTAAGAATAAGCCCTTTGATATTTACCTTATATAACTTTGCCTGTATCCGTTCCCACTCCCACCTTTTTTGCTTTTCGCAATTATTGAGCTTAATTTCCTGCATACCGGTAATCAGCTGCACAATATTACTCTGATTGGCTGACGCTTGTTGAAAACGTTTATAATCCAAGGTTCTTCGTTTTTTAAGGAAAAGCAATACCCAGCCAATATATAACAAACTTCCGATAATAAAAACCACCAAAATACCAGGGTGATACGTGGCCATAATGATGGTATAAATCACTAAAGTAATCGTAGCAAACAAGATATTTACCAGCGAAGAGGTAAGAAAAGTCTGAATCCGGCTGTGATCTCCCATTCGCTGCATGATATCACCCACCATTTTTGAATCAAAAAATGAGATTGGTAACCGCATCAGTTTGATCAAGAAATCAGAGATCAATGAAATGCTCACCCTTGTTGTCACATGCAACATGATCCAGTTCCGGATCATCTCGTTGGCTGTCTGACCAAAAGTCAGTACCAACTGTGCGATCAAAACCATCCCAATAAAATTCAAGTCGCTATTCCCAATTCCATAATCGACAATAGACTGGGTCAGAAACGGGAAAATCATGCTGACGAGGCTCCCGGTCAACATCCCGATCAGAAGTTGAATGATGAATTTACGGTACGGACGTAAATAGTTCAGCAAGTAACCATACTTCCCAAAGCTTTGATCTTCTGTATCTTCATTGTAAAACTGGGTCGAAGGTTCGAGCAGTAAAGCAATACCTTCGTTACCCTGGGCCAGCCAGCATTTTAAAAACTCTGCCTTCTTATATTCTAACATGCCATGAGCAGGATCTGCAATATGTACAACCTCATTCCCATCCTTCCGTTTAGAAGAAAACGGGAAGCGACCTTTTTGCGAGATCGCGGTAACGACAACAAAATGTTTTTGATTCCAATGGATAATGCATGGAAGAGGAGCCTCGTCTCTCAGTTGTTCCCAGGTAACACGTACACCCCTGGATCTGAAACCCAGGTTCTCAGCGGCATCACACAGACTAAGCAAAGATACACCTTCACGTGTTGGATAAGAAAGGCTTCGCAAATGCTGCAAGGAAAAGCTGCGACCATAATACTTCGATATCATTCGCAGGCAAGTCGGCCCACAATCCATAACATCAAGTTGCTTGAAGAAAGGAAATCGCATAGTTAAACCGATATTTAAAATTATTGTGGCGACCAGTAAATAAACTACCCCTGTTTTTACGGTCAATATTAAGGGAGAAGTTTAAATTTATGAGTTGTAAAAATAGTTTAATAAAGATTCATTTTCCGGACTTGAGTTCACTTAAAATAAAAAAAACATTTTTTTTAATAAATAATTCAAAAACAATAATGATATTCGTATCGTATTAAATATCTACCATATAGAAGTGATTTGCTTACCATTTTAATTATCCTCTGTTAAAGAGCTATAATTCATAACAAAGACTAGAAAAAGATATAAACAATATATTATCAATATCTTACAAGACTTATCATGAATTCACATGAAGTATATTCTTTCACAATTGCATTAAAATATTTTTTTTCTTCAGGTAACAAATCAAAGCCTATTCCTATTAACATTCATAAACTCAAAAAAAAACACTCAATATGAAAAGCAAGTTATTCATTTCCGAAAAGAACGAAGGTTTCGAAATCAAATTTAAAAGTCTGAATAATGACGAGATGAATAACCTCAGAGGTGGTGGTAGTGATCTTCCACCGAGTGGAGGAGATGATTATCCAATTGATCCTTTTAAAAAATAATCCAAACAACCGCAAAGATTCTCTTCCGGAAAGCAAGTCACGAGAACCGTT
>JANXZJ010000076.1 GCA_025355585.1 Mariniphaga sp.
GAATTTGTAAATGCTGAACTAACAAGTGAAGCAGAAAACTGGATGAACAGCAATGGTGAAGTTGCAGAACAGGAACTATCATTTCAGGTTGAGGCATATAACGCACAGGAATTTGTGAATGCTGAATTGGCAAACGAAACCGAAAGTTGGATGAACAACAATGGCGAAGTTGCAGAACCAAAACTAGCACTTCAGTTTGCAGCTTATAATGCACATGAATTTGTGAATGCTGAATTGACAAACGAAACCGAAAGCTGGATGAACAGCGACGGCGAAGTTGCAGAACAAGAACTTGCACTTCAGGTTGCAGCTTACGATGCAAAGGAATTTGTGAATGCTGAATTGACAAACGAAACCAAAAGCTGGATGAACAACAATGGCGAAGTTGCAGAACCAGAACTTGCACTTCAGGTTGTTGCTTATAACCCACAGGAATTTGTGAATGCTGAATTGACAAGCGAAACCGAAAGCTGGATGAACAGCAATGGCACAGTTGAAAAACAGGAACTTGCACTTCAGGTTGCAGAATACAATGCACAGGAATTTGTGAATGCTGAATTGACAACCGAAACAGAAAGCTGGATGAACAACGCCGCAAATGATTTCAAATCTGAAAAGGCTTTCAACAACAGCAACGAATTGGCAAACAATTAAATAGTCGAAACAACATTGAAATGGTTCAATGTTGTCAGGTTTAAATCAGAATATCTTCTGATAGATGCAACCCGGTAAAGCCGGGTTTTTTGTTGCCTGTCAAAATGTACCGTACAATGCGTATTCATCGGTATTGCAGAATACCTGACTATAAATATAAAAACCCGGGCGGTTTGTTTCGATTTTACGATTCAACTGCAACACCGGATGACCTGATCCCACCTGAAAATAGTCTTTTAACTTTTCATCAGCCACGATGGAAAGGATCTTTTGCTCACCACCTTTCACCTCCACCTGGTAATTCTTGCGCAGAATATCAAACAACGATTTATTCTCAAAATTCCGGGACGTAAATCTCGGAAGATTAATATTGGGAATCATCGTGATGTCAAAGAAAACTGGTTTGTTATTCACCAACCGAAGGCGCTCCAAATAAATACAACCCGACTCGATCTCTTGCAGATTCAAAGGAAATGTAAACGCTTCGGACCAGTTCCGGATTTCAGGTTTTACAACAATATGTGTAAGCAGATTATCCTGGCCAATCGCCGACGTAGTACCTGACAGCGAAAGAATCCCTATACCCTTGGGAATCCCTTTCACAATACTCCCCTTCCCCTGGTGCCTCACAATATAACCTTCGTTGGCAAGGCGATCAAGTGCTTTCCTGATCGTAGGGCGCGTTACCTTGTGGACGGTGCACAGCTCATTCTCCGAAGGAAGCAAATCACCTTCATGAAAAACACCATCCGTAATATGCGAACGTAAAATTTCATAAACTTTGCGGTGATGTGGTATTAAAGCGTTCTGTTGCATAAAATCGATCCCCGATTGATTACAATACAATTGCAAAAGTAATAAAAGTTTTAACAAAAATAGAAATTTGTATTTACATGACAAAAATTTTAGAATCAATATATAATACTGTATTTCTTTTATTTAACTAATACTTTATCCGGGCCAAAAAATATTTTAAATATTTACTTGTAAATACAAGTTGAATGAAATATATTTGCAGAAAATATTTTCCCTATGGCTACTGTCGTTATAATGCCTAAACAAGGCCAATCTGTTGAAAGCTGTATAATTACCGAATGGAACAAAAAAAAAGGTGACCAGGTTACGAAAGGTGAAATACTTTTTGCCTACGAAACCGACAAAGCGTCATTTGAAGAAGAAGCCGCTGTTGACGGAATTCTCCTCGATCTTTTTTACGAGGCTGGCGACGAAGTCCCTGTCCTGACAAATGTCTGTGTGATTGGTGCAGCCGGCGAATCAGCCGATGCTTACCGACCAGGTGGTGCAGCCACAAAAAGCGCGGAAAGTTCGGAAACTACTGTTATGCAGGAAGTTGAAACAACGAAAATTAAAGAATTAGCAATTAAGGCAGTCAATCAGGAAGCAAGAACAGGAGCGGTTTCACCACGGGCCAAAATTCTGGCAGATAAAGAAGGGATTCTTACAACAGGATTATCGGGTACCGGTCCCAAAGGACGTATCATTGAACAGGACGTTCTTGCTGTGATCGCAGGTAATCCCAAAACGACTCCACTGGCTAAGAAAATTGCCGGTCAGGAACAATTGCAACCAGCTGCAACAGGAAGTGGATTAGGCGGTTCTGTTACCGCAAAAGACCTCACATCACCTAATCCTGTTTACAGCAATGATTTTGAAATCAAAAAATTATCGAATATGCGCAAGATGATCGCCAAAGCGATGCTCAATTCACTGCAAAATTCCGCACAATTGACACATCACCTTGGTGCTGATGCACGTAGAATGCTCGAATTGCGCCGCAAAGTAAAAAAAGCCAACGATAATGGTTATCCTGTGAACATTACCCTCAACGATATGGTTTGTTTTGCAGTGGTTAAAGCGTTGCGGAAATTTCCGCAGGCAAATGCCCATTTTCTTGGCGATAGTGTGAAATACTTTAATAAAATACACCTTGGGGTAGCGGTCGACACCGATCGCGGATTGATGGTTCCTGCAATCAGAAATGCAGACGATCTTTCAATTCAGGGGCTTTCGAACCAAATGCGCGAAATAGCCGTTTCGTGTCGTAAAGGGGCTATCAATCCCGAATTGCTCTCTTCCGAATCCGCTTCATTTACCGTTTCAAATCTCGGAAATTACGGAGTTGAAATGTTTACACCCGTAATCAACCTTCCGCAGGTTGGTATTTTAGGAGTTAACACCATAGTTCCGCGTCCGAAAGATTTAGGTGATGGAGTTTACGGATTCGTTCCGTTTATTGGTCTTAGTCTTACCTACGATCATCAGGCATTGGATGGTGGTGAAGCAACCCGTTTCCTGAAACAAATCGCCATAGAAATCGAAAACCTTGAGTTTGAACTTTAATAAAATAGGAGATTCTACGATGAGTACAACATTCGATTTAGCAATTATTGGCGGGGGTCCTGCCGGATATGTAGCCGCTGAAAGAGCTGGTCAAAAAGGACTTAAAGTCGTTTTAATTGAAAAAGGAGAACTGGGAGGTGTTTGCCTCAACGAGGGATGTATCCCCACGAAAACACTGTTATACAGTGCGAAACTATACGACAATGCTCTTGGAAGCAGCAAATACGGAGTCGACACTAAAGAGGTGACTTTTGATTTTTCGAAAATGATGGCCCGCAAACAAAAAGTGGTCAAGAAACTGGTTGGCGGCGTTGGAATGAAAATGAAAGAACATCATGTTGAAGTGATTAAAAGTGCTGCGTTTATCAAAAGGCGTTCAGCAGCAGGTATCGAAATATCTGCCGGTGAAACGGAAATCCTGGCGACGAACTTGCTGATCTGCACAGGTTCAGAAGCATTTTTGCCACCTATTCCCGGACTGGGCGCTCCGGGCGAATTGATCCTGACAAACAGGGAAATTCTCGAATTAAAGGAAAGACCTGACTCCCTGGTTATTATTGGTGGCGGCGTAATCGGACTCGAATTTGCGAGCTTCTTTAACAGCCTTGGTACCAGGGTTACCATCATCGAAATGTTGGATGAAATTCTAACAGGTATGGATTTCGAAATGAGCACCATGCTTCGTCAGATGTATACAAAGAAAGGTATTACCTTCAATATCTCAGCCAAAGTGACTGAAGTTAAAGGGAATGAAGTATTCTTTGAGAAAAACGGCAAAAAAGAGTCTATCACAGGTGAGAAAATTCTTGTAAGTGTTGGACGCAAAGCCAATACTGCAGGTTTTGGCCTCGAGAATATCGGAGTAGAGCTTTACCGTGGTGGCATAAAAGTAGACGAAAAAATGCGTACAAATGTACCGAACGTTTTTGCTGCCGGAGATGTAACAGGATTCTCTTTGCTTGCTCACACCGCGAGCCGCGAAGGCGAAGTGGTGGTAAATAACCTTACGGGAAGAGCTGACAGAATGCGTTACAATGCAATTCCCGGTGTTGTTTACACAAACCCTGAATTCTCGGGTGTCGGCTATACCGAAGAAAGTGCGAAGGCACAAAATATCGAATACCGTGTCGCCAAATTACCAATGGCATATGCCGGACGTTTCCTTGCTGAAAATGAAGGCGGAAGCGGACTTTGCAAAGTGCTCGTTGGCGCTAAATACGGCGAAGTCATCGGCGTTCACATGCTTGGAAATCCTTCAGGCGAAATTATTTACGGAGCATCAATGGCCATCGAAATGGAGATGACCCTTAAAGAGATGGAGGAAGTTGTATTCCCTCATCCTACCGTTTCGGAAATATTTAAAGAGACCATCTTTTCCTTCTAAAACCACTTACCAAATCATCGTAATACCAATAAATATTTCATATGCCTAAAGTTCAGTTTATTGACCCGAGTGTG
>JANXZJ010000082.1 GCA_025355585.1 Mariniphaga sp.
CGCACGGCCGTGCGTCTCTACGATCAACGTCCGCGCAATTATCATCGGCGTCGCAACGATCATAATCCATGGAACGATTATAATCGGCGGAATTATCATCATCTGTGGAATGATTTATGGCGGCGCAGACGTACAGACACACGGCCGTGCGTCTGTACGATCATTCGCGGAACGATCATCGGCGGCGGAATGATCATCTGCGCAATAATTTACCTGTATATCAAAAATTGGGAAAAACATATGGAAAAATTTAATAACAAATACCGCATACCGTCGAACCGCAAACCATTGTGGAATTACGCGTGGGACGGTGTTTATTTTATAACCATTTGCACCCAAAACAGGGAATGTAATTTGGGCGAAATAATAAACGGCGAAATGTATCTGTCCGGTTTCGGTAAAATTGTATCGGAACAATGGATCCATTCGTTTTCGATGCGTGCCGAATTATCGTTGATCGAATGGGTTGTAATGCCCAACCATATTCACGCCGTAATTGCATTGGATGGTGTTGCCGCACAAACGGATGGCCGTGATGATGGCAACGCGCAAATGGATGGCGGCCGTGATGACGGCAACCATGATGACGGCCGTGTAGAGACGCACGGCCGTGCGTCTCTACGATCATCGGCGGCACAACGATCATCGGCGGCACAACGATCATCAACGGTGCCACCACATCACAATATACCAATTCGGCAACCCCGATCCATATCGTCATTTGTTGCGGGGTTTAAATCGGCGGTAAATTCAAAAATTGACGATTTTATTGACGAAAACCATTTGGACATACCCAAATACAACCGAAACAATCATTTTTTTCAACCAAATTATCACGACCACATTATTAAAAATCAATATGAACTGGAAAATATTGTTAATTATATTGTGTCCAATCCGATAAAATGGGAAGATGATTCATTTTTCGGCACAGAAAAAAAATAAAAAAAATATGACACAGACAATTTATACCACCGAAGCCGAATTTGAAGTTGCCTTAATCGATGTGCTCTCCCAAAAAGGATGGGAGCCAGCCGTTTTAAAAAATCCTTCCGAAGCAGATTTGTTAAAGAACTGGGCAACCATCCTCTTTGACAACAACCGGACAATTGACCGCTTGAACGATTTCCCGCTCACCGAAGGTGAAATGCAGCAAATTATGGAGCAGATTACAACCCTTAAATCGCCGCTCAAATTGAATGGTTTCATCAATGGTAAAACCGTTGCGATCACCCGCGATAATCCTTCCGATACTTTACATTTTGGTAAGGAAGTCAGCCTAAAAATATACGACCGCCGCGAAATAGCCGCCGGGCAAAGCCGTTACCAGATTGCACAACAACCCAGGTTTAAAAGCAAATCAAAAATCCTGAACGACCGCCGTGGCGATATCATGCTTTTAATCAACGGTATGCCCGTTATACATATCGAGTTGAAAAGAACAGGCGTATCAGTCAGTCAGGCAACCCATCAGATCGAAAAATATTCTCATGAAGGTATTTTTACTGGTTTGTTTTCGTTAGTTCAGATTTTTGTTGCGATGGAACCCAACGAAACCAAATACTTTGCCAATCCGGGAGCAGACGGGAAGTTCAATAAGGATTTTTACTTCCATTGGGCCGACTTCAACAACGAACCCATCAACCACTGGAAAGATATTGCATCCTCGCTGCTCTCTATTCCTATGGCACATCAGCTCATTGGTTTCTACACCGTTGCCGATGGTTCCGATGGTGTGCTCAAAGTAATGCGCAGCTATCAGTATTATGCCGCTAATGCCATATCCGACAAGGTTTCGAAAACCGATTGGAAAAGCAAACATCTGTTGGGTGGTTATATTTGGCATACCACCGGATCTGGTAAAACCATGACCAGTTTTAAGTCGGCTCAACTGATAGCCAACTCTAAAGATGCCGATAAAGTAATTTTCCTGATGGATCGTATCGAACTGGGCACACAGTCGTTAAAAGAATACCGGGGTTTTGCCGACGAAAATGAAGATGTTCAGGCAACCGAAAATACAGGTATTCTCGTCACAAAATTGAAGAGCGCCGATCCGGCCAACACCTTAATTGTTACCTCTATCCAGAAGATGAGCAACATTAAAGACGAAGACGGAGGTCTTAATGCGCATGATATCGAGCTGATGAATTCCAAACGGATTGTATTTATCGTCGATGAATGCCACCGTTCTACTTTTGGAGATATGCTTCAGATTATCAAGCATACATTTTCGGCGGCCATATTTTTCGGTTTTACCGGTACACCCATTCATGAAGAAAACCAGAAGAAGATGAATACTACTTCTACGGTGTTTGGAGATGAATTGCACCGGTACAGCATTGCCGATGGCATACGCGATAAAAATGTACTGGGCTTCGATCCATATAAAGTCTTGACATACAGAGATCGTGATTTAAGAAAGGCCGTTGCCCTTGAAAAAGCCAAGGCGAGTGATGAAGCCGAAGCATTGTCGAATCCCCGAAAAACCAGAATCTTCAATAAATACATGAAGCTGGTTAAAATGGCAGGATCTTTAAATCATGCCGGAAAATACGTGAAAGGAATTGAAGATTATTTACCTGAAACTCAATATACGCGTGAAGAACATCAGGTAAAAGTGGTAGAGGATATCGTGGATAATTGGATAATGCTTAGTCAAAACGGAAAGTTTCATGCCCTATTTGCCACAAGCAGCATACCCGAAGCTATTGAATATTACCGCTTACTAAAAAAAGAAAAACCTGAATTGAAAATCACCGCCCTTTTCGATCCTAATATTGATAACGTTGAAGGAGTACAATACAAAGAAGATGGACTGGTCGAAATTATTGAGGATTATAACCACCGTTACGAACATGATTTTAAGATTGCCAATCATTGGAAATTCAAGAAAGATATTGCTGCAAGGCTTGCGCATAAAGAGCCCTATCGATTTTTGGAAAGAACGCCTGAAAAACAAATTGACCTGTTGATCGTGGTCAATCAGATGCTCACAGGTTTTGATTCAAAATGGATCAATACGCTGTACATGGACAAAGTGCCCGAATACGAAAATATTATTCAGGCCTTTTCGCGTACCAACCGTTTGTTTGGCCCTGATAAACCATTTGGGACGATTCGCTATTACAGAATGCCTCATACCATGGAGCAGAATATTAAGATTGCGGTAAAATTGTATTCCGGCGATAAAGATTTCGGACTATTTGTAGATCGTCTGGATTTTAACCTGAATGCAATGAATTCAGTATTTGATGAAATAGCTGAATTGTTCCAAAGTGCGGGTATTCAGAACTTCGAAAAGTTACCGGATGAACGTTCGGAACGTGGCAGGTTCGCCAAACTTTTCAAAGCGTTAAATAGCTTTTTAGAGGCCGCCAAAATTCAAGGGTTTAAATGGAACCAATTGAAATATGAGTTTGGTAAAGGAAAGCAAAGGTTTGTGATAGAAATGAACTTTGATGAAACTACTTACCTAATTTTGGCGCTTCGTTATAAGGAATTGTTTAGTGGAGGCGGTGGTGGTGGTGCAGATGATGTTCCATTTGAAATTGATGGGTATTTAACCGAAATTGATACAGGAGTAATTGATGCCAATTATATGAATTCCCGTTTCGATAAATACCTTAAAACTCTGAAAAAAGAAGATATTGACAGCGACCAACTTCAGCAAACTTTGGATGAGTTGCATAAGTCATTCGCTTCTCTAACGCAGGAAGAGCAAAAGTTTGCCAATATTTTTTTGAATGATGTTCAAAGAGGCGATGCATCTATTGAAAGCGGTAATACTTTAAGGGAAAGTATAACGGCATATCAATCCAAAGCTAAGAATGCCGAAATCCAACATCTGTCAGAACTGCTCGGATTGGATGAAGCCAAACTTAGAAAAATGATGAATTCGGATATTACAGAATCGAATATAAATGAATATGGACACTTTGATGAACTAAGGAATACGGTTGATAAAAACATGGCAAAAGAGTACTTTGAAAAATTGGAGGGCACAGCTATTCCGGCATTCAAAATAAATATCAAGGTACACAACTTGCTTCAAAAATTTATCATCAGTGGAGGTTTTGAGATATCGGAGTTATAATTGTACGATAAGTATACTGCCGGGCTGTTTGCATGGGTAATAAGTAAACACTCCTCTCAATCTTCCGTCAATTAACTTTTCGCTAAAGTTTGGTATACGGAAAAAACGCTATTTTTGGCAGTGAAATACATTCTGTAACAAGAAAATTGAGGTTCAAAATCAGAAATTTGTTAATTCGTACAAAAATAATAGCGTAAATAATTTCACTTATAAGTAAAATTAATACTTTTAACCCGTCTTAATGAAATATAAAATTGTACAACTCTCACAATTCAATGGAAACAAGGCGGGCATATATTCTGTATACCTTAGCGATGAACAAAAAACACTGTTCGAATGTTTCCTAAGAGAAAATATCATTACATTTAAAAGTGAAATCATTGACATTAACAAACGTATTAATGCGATCAATAAAAAAACAGGTGCCAGAGATATCTTTTTCAAACTTGACGAAGGGATCCCAGGCGATGGTGTTTGCGCCCTCTATGACGATCCGGCTCACAATTTAAGACTGTATTGTATTCGATATGGAAACTCACTGGTCATTCTTGGCGGCGGCGGTTACAAGCCAAAAACAATACGAAAACTTCAGGATGACCCAAAACTTAAAGAAGAAAATTATTTTTTACGAGAAATCTCATCATTAATCACAGAAAGAATCAAGTCAGGAGAAATTCGTTTTTCTGAAGATGGAACGGAACTCATTGGAAACCTTGAATTTGATGAATAAAAAATCAAAAATCGATATGAAGAAAACAGCAGAAAAATACGAAAGCGATTTATTATCCGAACTTTTGTCGGAAATTAGTCCGCAAGAGCAAGAGAAAACAAACAAAAGAATGTTACTGGCCGCCAGAATTGACGATGCCATGAAAGCAAAAGGTTGGAAAAAAGGAGACCTGGCTATAGCAATGAACAAACAACCTTCCATTATAACCCGGTGGCTGAGCGGCACCCACAATTTTGAATCAGATACTCTGTTTGACATCGAAAGAGTATTAAACATCAGATTGGTTACCCTTGATGATTCTCCTAAAGAACAAGTAATCAGGTATCACGTAGTTATTAGCGAAAAAGTTGTAACTACCGAATATTCACCTTATTGGTGCTTTATTGCAGACAAATCAGTTATCGATTTTTATCAGGGTTCAAAATCGCATCAAATTGCCGTGAGCAGTCATAATTAATTGAAAATATTTGACATGAAAGATTCAACTAAGGATCAAGAATTCTCCTTTCAACTCAAAGGAATCGAGCTGTTGGATGTTAAACTAAATCGTCTAAAGCAACCATTACCAGTTCAAACTACATTTCATTTCAATATTGGACTTGAGCAACAGATTAGTCCTGAAAATAAGCTGATTATTGTTGTTACTACTATCGACATTATACACGAAGATAATGAAACCCGACTCGCATCCATCCAGGCAAGTTGTATCTTTGAAATTGCGAATTTTGATGATTTTTTAGTTGCCGGATCGCAGCAACCGGTTATTCCAGACCTCTTTTTGACAACATTAAACTCTGTTTCTATCTCCACGGTGAGAGGTATAATGTATTCAGAATTTAAAGGCACATTTTTACACACAGCGATATTACCAATTATTGACCCCAAAACATTTGTAAAAAATAGTACTGACTGACAACATTCAATTGTTTTTCATACAATTAAGAGGTAATCTCCTGAAAAGATTACTAAAAATCCTTCACCCCACAAATTCAGCGGGGTTTCTTTTTTACTCCAACCAAATCAGAGAGGTACTACTCTCACTTAATTTTTTCTCCAAAGTTATTTCCGCATCCCGGAAAAGTCAAGGGTTGCTTCGACAGGCTCAGCAACCGTCGCTTTTCTGATCGAAGCAATGCTTTGCACCCGTTCAAATTCTTAACCGCTCCCTGAGCTGGTGACAGAGCAGCGAAGCGTGTCGAAGGCAGCAGTCGAAGGGGGGTTAAGAATTGTGACATGGAGCCCTTGACAAGAATCCTGTCTGCTCAATGTGCAATTGGCTCAAAATTAATTGGAGAGCCAGCCACAAAAAATCCTCAGGGCAGAGGTGACTTTAAATGCAAAAGAATTTATTTACCCCGGTGCCGATGTACAATTCAACGTTGGCAGAAATCGAAATCAGTTACAAACCAAAGTACAAGGCTTCGGAATTACCCAAAGTGGTTACTTCTGCAGATGCTTACGGTTATTTGAAGGATGTTTTCCCCAGTCTGGATTACCGGGAATATTTCTACATCCTTTGCCTGAACCGGAATAACAAAGTTCTGGGATACTGCCAGATCTCATCAGGTGGACTTAGTGGTACGATTGCCGATGTAAGGATTATCATGCAAACAGCTTTAAAATCAAACGCCTGTAGTATCATACTTTCCCACAATCATCCATCGGGCAACCTGATCCCCAGCGAAGCTGATAAAGATCTGACCAAAAAGATCCGCGAAGCCGGCAAATTCCTTGACATTCCGGCATTAGATCACCTGATTATAACATCCGAATCTTATTTCTCATTTGCTGATGAAGGTTTGATGTAAGAAAATGGCTGCGGCCATTTTTTTTATTCATTCAAATTCATCACAAAATGGAAAAGTTAAAAAGTTTCTCACAGTACATGCAGCAGCTGGCAAGGCGCAACAGCATATCCAATGTTTTTGCAGATTTTCTCGAAATGTCGGTTTGTGCCCTGTCATTGGGAGCAATGGAAACCCGATACCTCGAAATTGTAGGCCGGTACGATAAAAACGAAGTCAATTTACTGGCTGATGCATTTGCGGCGATGGTGCTGGAAATGAACAATAATGGCGAAGGGTTACGGGACATTTTCGGTGACTTTTACATGGAACACATTAGCCACGGCCACAACGGACAGTTCTTCACTCCTGAACCAATATGCGAGATGATGGCACGTATGACCAATCCAATCGAACCGGATTCCCGGATTCTGGATTGTGCCTGTGGATCAGGCCGAACATTACTGGCAGCCGCAAAGATCAACCGCAAAGCAAGCTTCTACGGAGCCGATGTCGACCGTAATTGTGCCATGATGTGCCTGATTAACCAATGCCTGAACGGATTATTGGGAGAAGTGGCATGGATGAATTCGCTATCCAATGAGTTTTTTGCAGCCTGGCAGATTAGGCTCCATCCAACCGGAGGAATCCCTTGCATTGTGCCAATCACCGAAGCCGAAAGTGTGATAGTGCTGAAAATGCCAGAGCAAAAAGATACTCCGACCAAAACACAAATACCTGAATTTGCAGATGTTTTGGCTGAACTTATCGAAGCTGTACCGGTGAGAACTCAGCAGCTTTTATTTAATTTTTGAGCCCTTCGGGGCTTTTTACTTTGTTCGTATAATAAATACCTCATGTCTTCTTGTTTTTGGGTTCAACATGTGACATAGAAATTATTGTTACACTCAAATTAGGGATAAAGTTATTTACGCCTTCCGGAAAAGTCAAGGTTTGTTTCTAAGCTACGGTCGGTGAGCTTGTCGAATCGAAACAATGCTTCGCACTCGGTCAGCTTTTGCCTTTGGTGTGGCGGTGCCTGAGCCTATCGAAGGCAAAACCAGACATTCGACCATTGACAAGAATCCGGCTGTCTCAATGTTGATTATCCATAATTTAGTTTTAACCGGCGAGCCAGAAGCCAAAATGCGACCCCAGGGCAGGGGCAAAATATCATGAGTAAATCAAATGCAGCCGAAAAGATCAATGTTGCTGAAGTAGTTAATGAAGTTGTTGAAACAGCTCCGGTATTGACCATTGTGAAAAACGAAGTCGAAGCGCCAAGGAAGCTGACCCTTGATGAAAGGATTCAGCGGGTGGAAGATTTGTCATTGTTGATCGACCGTTGGAAGACCTTGAATGATTCCAGACGTAAGTTGCAGACCTTCCAGATCGGAGCTGATTCCC
>JANXZJ010000105.1 GCA_025355585.1 Mariniphaga sp.
TCTGATTCAACTTTTTCGTAACTGTCATCCAATTGCTTCATGATATCCAGTGTAGCCAGCGTGCCTACTTTCATTTTAAAGTCATCTTTCGTTTTGTCGACACCCTGCAGGAGAACCTGGTTGGCCATATCGCGTGACTTAGCGGTCTTTTCCATCATCGCATTAAATTCTTTTTCAGTCTTATTCGGATAGGCTTTTTTTGCATACTTCATCACATCGAGTGAACCGATAGCCGTTAACATATCCTTCAGACTTGCGAATTGAGTTACAGTCATATATTGCGACCCTTGTTTTGTTCCGGCAGGAGATAATGACCAAAGATCCCAGCCAAGAATTGACTTATCTGCAACACGTTGTTTGTGAATACCAGACCAAAACTCTTCAACCTGCCAATAATTCGAGCCTTGTTCACCACTTACCTGCATAAACTCAAAGAGTAAATACAATTGCGAGGGTTTGTCCTGCGCTTTTAAACTGAATGTCGTCAAAAAAACCAAAACCAATGCCAATATTGTTTTCATGATTACAAATTTATTTAGTTAAAAAGTCTAATGCGATACGTGAAGCAATGGTGTTTGTTTCAGCACTATTTGGAAAATATATTCGCAAATGGAATAAATGTTCATGAAATATATTTATATAAACAGTTGAAAGTTAATATTATAAAATACAGATCAATTTATTAATTTTTTTATTTATACGGTTTCCTCACCTTTTTGCGGTAGGAGTAGAAATAAATTCAATGTCTATCCGCGATATTTTCTAACATAGATTCTAAAAATGCAGGATCGATTACTTAAAAACGTAAATGAAGATATCGGTTGAAATAGTTCTGAATCCTTTGCATCTTCAAATTATAAAACATTTATATTTTGCGGGTTATTGACTTAATTTTGCTGACAAAGCATACTCAGTATAATTAATTTAGGATGACTTAATAAAAAGTGCTGACTTGTTTCAGGTCGCAAATCTCACTTTAAATAGATATTTCACCCGATTATCCAAATCTTTTATAGCTAAAAGGAGCGAAAAGTTTATTCAACATTTTAGCATATTCAAAGTCTGATGATTATTGATTGTCGGTAAAAAATCAGGTTTCAATTAATATTTTGATTTAGCTTCAGAAAATTCCTCTGCCCGTTAGTGAAGTATAACTTTGCTCCATTTTATGTGTCATAAGTGGTTCCATATTTCCCGAAAAATCACGTTATTTGCAGAAAGCAACAATTGTAAACACCTTTCATCCATGGTAAATAAATTTTTAACTATTCTTCTGATTTTCATGCTTTTCGTTTCATGTACGAAAAAAGAGGTATTGATCAAAAATCCGAAACGAATTGCTGATGTTCAGCGAATGCTGACCGAGCAAAAGTCACTCACCTCCAAAAGCCTGCTGCCAACGTGGGATATTTTTAAACAGCCGCTTACAGAACCCGAAAAACAGGCGATGGAGTTCTTGTATGCCTATATGCCACTGAGCGATCTGGCCGATTACAAACCCGAATTCTTTCTTAAAAATGTGCAGTTGGCTTTGCTGGCCCGCAAGGAAATGCCCTGGGGAAAGACAATACCGGAAGAAGAATTTCTGCATTTTGTACTGCCTTTGAGGGTGAATAACGAAAATATGGATTCGTTCAGGGAAGTGATGTATCCCGAAATCAAAGAGCGCATCAAAGGGTTGAGTATGAAAGATGCAGCGCTCGAAATAAACCATTGGTGTCATGAGAAAGTAACCTACCGTGGAACAGATTCCCGTACGAGCGCCCCTTTAATGGCTGTGAAGAAATCATTCGGACGGTGCGGTGAAGAATCGACGTTTACAGTTACGGCGATGCGTACGGCAGGAATCCCTGCACGACAGGTTTATACGCCACGTTGGGCACACTCTGATGATAACCACGCATGGGTTGAAGTATTAATCGATGGCAAATGGAATTACCTGGGTGCCTGCGAACCGGATGTTGACCTGAACATGGGTTGGTTCAGTGAACCTGCGCGTCGTGTAATGCTTGTTCATACTCGTGCCTATGGACGCTACCTTGGCACTGAAAATGTTGTAACAGCTACAGACCGCTTCTCGGAACTGAACCTTACTTCAAACTATGCGACGGTTAAAACGGTTACCATCTCGGTGAAAAATGAAGACGGAACACCTGCCGACAGTGCGAAAGTAGAGTTTAAGCTTTACAACTATGCTGAATATTATCCGATTGCAACGAGTTTTACCAATAAGCGTGGAATGACCAACCTGATTACGGGAATGGGTGACCTCGTAATCTGGGCATCCCAAAAAGGCAAGTTTGCTTATCAGAAGCTTTCCGTTCCTGAAAAAGATACGCTTCAACTTGTGCTTACCCAAACCGTACCCGCAAATTTAAGTGAGTCGTTTGATCTTGTTCCGCCTCATACCACCAAAGTTGCAATGAACGTAACGCCGGAGGCGCGCAAAGAAAACGACCGGCGAATGGCACGGGAAGATTCCATTCGCAATGCTTATATGAAAACGTTTAAAGACTCGGCCTGGATTGCCGGGTTTGCACAAAAGAACAATCTGCCGTTTGATACTATTTCCCGTTTTATCAAATTAAGTTATGGTAACTGGGATCAGATTTCATCTTACCTCGAAAAGAATGCTACCCAATACCGGAGTACCGTGCTCGAAATGGCGATACAGATTGCAGACAAGGATTTCAGCGATGTTCCGGAATCAATACTAACCGATCATCTGCTGCAAACGGCCAAATCTGGTGTGCAGAAGCTCGTTTCTTCGAAAGAATTATTCAACCGCTATGTGTTGTCGCCACGCATTGCTCTTGAAAATTTAAGTCCATGGAGAAGCTTTCTGATCACTTCCTTCGGTGATGAAATGGCACAGTCAACGCGTAACGATGTATCTGTATTGATTAACTGGATTCGTGAAAATATACGCGTTAATACGGTTGCAAACATTCTCTCTCGTAATCCGTTATCACCGATAGGCGTTTACAATCTGCGTGTTGCTGACCCGTTTTCACGTGATATTTTCTTTGTAGCTGCTTGTCGCACGTTTGGTATTCCTGCCAGGCTGAACCCCGAAACACAGATTCCGGAGTATTCCAAAAACGGGGAATGGCTTCGTGCAGGATTCGATCCTGTTGCAGTCGTTCAGCCCGAAAAAGGTTCGCTTAAACTGATGGATAAGAACAATCCGGTCGTACCGCAATATTACCTGCATTACACGATTGCCTTTCTGCGTGACGGGTTTTACCGGACACTCGAATTTCCGGAAGGTGAAAAGATTTCCAATACAGCACAGCCTGTTGCACTCGAGGTTGGTCAGTATGCTTTAATTACGGGTAACCGTCTGGAAGACGGATCTGTGCTGAGCCAAATGACTTTCTTCTCCATTGGGAAAGGAAAACTGACCACTGTTCCGGTTGAACTTCGCAAGCAATTGGGTGAAATTAAACCATCGGGTAAACTGAATCTTGAACAGCTAAATATTGAAAAGACAGGTGACGGTAAAGTGATCACCCTTTCCTCTTTCACAGCCGGCAAGCATTCAGTACTTGTGTTGCTCGATCCCGATAAAGAACCTTCGAAGCACATCCTGAATGATCTGGGACCTTATGTTGATCATTTCAATAAATGGGGCGGACAGTTTGTATTTGCGATGCCCGCTGAAAAAGCCGCACAAGCCGGTGTTCTGAAAACCTACAAACTTCCTGCTAAAACAGAAAGTGGAATCGATAAAGAGAGCAATATACTGAACGCCATCTCTGCGATCTATGGTGAAGGACTCAGAGATAAGCTGCCGCTTGTATTGTTCTGCGACGAAACAGGGAACGTATACCTGTTTTCTTCTGGTTATAAGATCGGTATTGGCGAACAGCTTCTGAAAGTGATTGCGAAAGTCGAATCAAACCAGAAAACAATCGCTGCGAAAGCTTCGTGCAGTAAGTAAACAAAGTTTTGATTGGTGAGCGCCTGACTTATTCATGATATGAACAAGTCAGGCGCTCACTTTTATCTCACAACCTTGTTTACCTATTTACCCGGTGTGTTTTCAGAAAGCCTGTGGCGGTTTATTAAAGCGTGAATAAAAATAGTTATTGACTATTCGATAAATAAATTGCATTACTTTTACAAGTGCAGGACAGGCATATAACAAAACAAGTCACGCCGTTTTGGCGAATTTGCCTGATTATTAAAATGAATAAATTTTTTAGACATCAATAAAGAGCGGAAATAACTAATTGGAGGCTTAGAACATGAGAATGAATTTTGTATTTCTTATTGTCTTTTTATTTAGCTCAAAATTATTTGGCGTCACTGATTATTCAGAAATTGATAAAAAATCTGTTCGTATTCCCGATTCATTAAAGACGGCTGAGCAGATATCCACTTATTTGACAAAGGATTTAAAGACTGATATCGAAAAAGTAAGGGCTTATTATATTTGGATATCGCACAATATCAATTACGATCTGGCAAATAAGGGGACCACGAAAAGATTCAAATCAATAGCTGATGTAATTGATGACGTTCTGAAAAACAGAAAAGGGATATGCCAGCAATACGCCGAACTGTTTCATCTATTTTGTCAAAAATCTGGCATTAAATCTTTCGTTATCGGAGGATATGCACGAAACGGGCAAAAGCAAATATCGGATGTTGCACATTCCTGGAACGCTGTACAAATTGGCATGAATTTTTATTTTATGGATGTTACCTGGGCATCGGGGTTCACAATCAATAATGTGTACGTGAATTAGTTCCGAGATGATTTCTTTTTAATTGAGCCACTGTTATTTGTAAAAACACACCTGCCTTTTGATCCCATCTGGCAATTTTCTGACAATCCGATTACTATTTTCGATTTCAACAATCAGAATTTCTTAAAACTTTCCCCCAAGGGCAATTATAATTACCGTGCATTCATCGCGGATATTGAAAATCAGGACAGATTAACCTATTTGGAACAGGTCAGCAAAAGAATGCTTGGTCTTGATGAGCTGAATGATTTACTTCTAGATGAAATAAAGGAAAATGCATTTCAAATTACCTATGAAAAGGGCAAAATAGCAGCTGACTTATTTAATACTGCAACAGATAATTATAACTTGTATATCAAGCTTAAAAATTCAAGGTTTCGCAATCCTGTTATTGAAGACGCAAAACTTTTGGAGCTTATCCGCAATGTAGAACGTCCACTGTATAAAGCAGATTTCATGTTTCAAAATGTATTCACATTTAACCCTGATCTAAGGATGCAATTTTCAACGTTCAAAATGAACATAGAGGAATTTAAAGCAAAACTAAGAATTGAAAGTGCCTTTATCGATAAGTATATCAAAACAAAGCGGTCGCTTAGATTTTTACAGTTTATTTGAAAATTATTGCCGTAACCGATGTCATCAGCAGGTCAATCCTAAAGCAATTGCTTTTCTAGTTTCAATCGTTTGTAACGATAAACGCATCACACACTTTCATCGTAATCGTATGATGTACGATTCCTTTTGGGTGAATATTAATGTTTCAAAAATTGCATCATTCTTTAAGTTTTTCTATACCTTTATTGTAAGGGAAAACAGCATTAAAATATAGGAGGTACTAAAAATGAAACAAACTGCACCATTTGTAATTACAATTAGTCGTCAGCTGGGAAGTGGAGGTGCTTATATTGGACAGCAACTTGCTAAAAAACTGAATATCGACTATGTCGATCGCGAAATTCTAAGCAAAGCCGCCAAACAACTCGCGGTGGTGGAAGCGGATCTGGAATCAAGGGATGAAAGATTACTCTCTTTTTGGAATTCATTCTTTCATATCAATGGATTTGCCGAGGATTATCACCTGCCCCCACAAATGAATTTTCCTTTCGACCGCGAGATATTCGATGCCGAAGCTGATGTAATAGAACATATTGCCAGGGAGCGTCCGGCAGTTATTATGGGTCGTTGTGGCTTTCATATCCTGCGGGAATATTCAAATCGGGTGAGCCTCTTTTTGCACGCTGATATTTCATTCAGAAGTAAACGCGTTCAGGAGCTGTACAACCTTTCTGAAAAAGCCGCACTGGAAATGATTTCAAAGAACGATAAAGAGCGGGCGAACTATATCGAGACTTTTACAGGGAAGAAATGGACAGATGCAAGGCATTTTAACCTGACACTCGACACCGGTAAAATAGGTCTTGATAAAAGCGTCGAATTGATTCTGAACTATCTGAAGTCAATTTAATCCCAATCATGCTTTGTTAGAAAGGAAAAGCATAATCAATAGATATAATGCCCCTTCAGTGCGCGTTTGTTGTTGCGGTTTAATCCCAAGGCGTTGCCATTGGGTTAGGATATATTGCCACTTCGTGGTTTACCTTGAATAAAACCATACCCACCCAAAGATTTGCAAAGACCAATTCCCTTGCGTCCTTGCAAATGCATACCTCATAAAACAAATCCGCTCTTTTCCCGGCCCCACCCCCTTGAATAAATGCTATAAGTTAGCTAAGAATATTTAATCTAATTCTAAACTGCATTTCTAAATAGAAATAATAATATTTCGTTTCGAGGCGTATCTGATTTGTTTGTAGGAATATATGTAGATAAGTGTATGTATATAAATATACCGAACATAATAGATATTTGAATTTTAACTATTATTAATTTGGACGTGAAAAGAATAAAAGTACTTTTCCTCCGAGATTGCTTGTTACTAACATTATACAAGCAGTAAAAAATAGTATTTACGAAAAAATTAAGCAGATGAAAAGATTAAATCTCGCATTGAAAGTCGTGCTGCTTGTTTCATTGATTACCTGGGGATGTTCTAAACAGACCATAGATGATCAGACTGGACTATCAGCGAATTCTACTGAAAAGGCGGCAAATCTCTCGAACGTGGTTTTTGGAGGAACCAGCACCTATGTTGTTTTTGCATGGAATGATCTGGGAATGCACTGCCTGAATCCTTCCTATGACAAGCTGGTGATACTGCCTCCTTACAACAACCTGAAAGTACAAGTCGTTAAAAGGGGTAAAATACCAACTGTTGTAACAACTGGATTAACTGTTTCTTATGCAATCGACAACAATACCTATTCGGTCGGTAAACAAAACTTTGGACAGTTCTGGACCTATGCAAAAAGCCTCTTCGGTGTAACACTGGCTCCCAATATCGGATTAACCGGAAACGGTTTGTCAGGGAATATGAAAGTTAATACAGGCTATTTTAGCGCTGAAGGTATTCCGGTTGTGCCGGTTTACGACTCCGGTGTGAAAGATCCTTATCAGCAGGCAACAATCACCGTAAAAGATGCCACCGGTAAAGTTGTGGCAACCACAAAAGCGGTGATCCCGACATCGGATGAGATTAACTGTGCCAAATGTCACGGAGTCAATGCATTTGATGATATTCTGACTAAACACGACAAAGCGCACGGAACTAAACTAATGACAAGCAAACCGGTTCTTTGTGCAAGTTGCCACGGATCACCAGCATTGGGAACAACCGGACCCGGTAGTTCAGGTAAATACCTTTCGCAAGCGATTCATGGCTATCATGCAACAAAAGGTGCGGGTTGCTACGACTGTCACCCGGGTGCAACCACGAAATGCAGCCGAAGTGCACGCCATACTGCTACCGATGGTAATTGTACAACTTGTCATGGAACGATGGCCAATGTCGCATCTACCGTCGCTGCAGGAAGAATACCATGGGTTGGTGAACCAAGTTGTGTAAGCTGCCATAAAGGTGTCGCCGGTGTTGACATGGGTACAGCTATTTACAAAACCAGTCATGGTCATGGTAACCTGTACTGCTCGGCTTGTCATGGAAGTCCGCATGCAATGGTTCCTTCACTGAATGTGAAGGATAACTACCAGGAATTGCAATACCAGGGTTCAACTCGCCCTGTTAAATCGATCGGTAGTTGTGGTATCTGCCATAAAAGCTCCAGGGGTGCTTCAGAAATGGGTGATTTTGCTGAACAACATGGCGGCGCTTCTCCAAAGACAAAAATGTCTTGCCATACCTGTCATACTGAAGTTCCCACGAATCAGTCCAAATGGCCGCATGCTTTCCAATGGAAAGATTCCGGAGGAAATCCTGCAGGAGTATCCGACTAAATTAAAATTAAAACTCATCAAAGGCACCCCGGCAATTTGTCGGGGTGTCTTTGTTTAGCGATATTTTAGAAGTTTAGGTTCCGCGATTAGGCAACACTAATCTCCGGTTTCAATTGCTCTATTTTTACCCGCGATGGCTGATCGCGGGTATCCGAGCCTCCCTGAGAAATCCAGGTATTCTTCCGGAAATATAAAAATCTATTTTTATGATATATAAACCAAAACCATTACATTTACAATAAATCTGACAGTGGCAGGGTTCATCCATCCAAATTCCGATGTGTATCGTCCAGGCTTTGTCAGACGAAAATTGAAGTTGCGAACAGTAAACGGACCATGAGAATTGTCAAAAGCTTTTGGATGTTTTATAAGAAACTGGTTATCCCTGCATTATCTATGTCTGCAGCGATCGCTTCCATCGCTTTTATATATTCGGGTATCTTCTCCTTTAAATGGTTCGGCATATCCTACCTGATTGTAACACCCTTGTTTCATTATTACATCTACGAGACCAGAAACCCAAACGAATATTATTTTTATTACAACATGGGTATCAGCAAGCCTGTACTGTGGCTGTCAACACTGATCTTTAGTTCATTGATTGGCTTAATTATTCGTCTGATATGAGCAATTTACATGTTGACAGCGTTATCAAAAGCTTTGGGACACGTCGGGTCCTCACCGATATTTACCTCTCCTGTGCGAAAGGTGAAATTATAGGATTGCGCGGCAGGAATGGTTCTGGAAAATCAACCCTCTTAAAGATTATTTTTGGCTCATTGTCGGCGGATGCCAAATTTATCAGGATTGATAATCAACTTATCAACGGACTCTATGATAACAGAAAACTCGTTAACTATCTGCCGCAGCACAGTTGCATGCCCAATCATTTAAAGGTAAGTACCATCATCTCCCTCTTTTGCGACAAGCGAAATGCCGCTCTAATCATTTCGAATGAACATATCAAACCATTACTCAATAAACGTTCAAAACAACTTTCAGGTGGAGAGAAACGATTGGTCGAAATCTTTATGCTGATCCATTCCGATGCAAAGTATATCCTGATTGATGAGCCTTTCAATGGCATTGACCCTCTTATAAAAGAGGAAATAAAAAGCTTAATCAGAACACATTCCGCGACAAAAGGATTTATTGTCACGGACCATGATTACAGGAATATCCTCGATATTGCAACAAAAATACTATTGCTTCACGACGGTGGCACAAAGGCTATAAAAAATGTTGATGACCTGAAATATTGGGGATATGTTGGAGAAACGTCCTGATTATTTGCCAATCATCATTTTAAAACTAATTTTGAAGAAAAGTTAAATAGAAGGCTGTTGTGTCGGGTGCAGGCCAACCTGTACAACAGCGATAATCCCAAACATCCGTTGTCAAAAAAAACAATTTTACCAGGCATAACCATGAATAAGATGAGCCAGTTCCGAAATCGTTTGATCTCTTTTGCCTTTTTAATATTTGGCTGCTTTGCTGTCCAGGCACAAGTAATTACGTCTGCCCAAATCGACACCCTTGTTGAAAGAACGCTGAAAGCATTTGATGTTCCGGGTATTGCCGTGGCAGTTGTAAAGGATAACAAGGTCATCCATTCCAAAGGATATGGGGTGCGTTCGCTGAATACAAAACAAAAAGTGGATGAAAATACGTTGTTTGGCATCGCGTCAAACAGCAAGGCATTTACTTCGGCGGCGCTGGGGATCCTGATCGATGATAAGAAGTTGTCCTGGGACGATAAGGTAACCGATTACATCCCTGAATTCCGATTGTATAACCCTTACGTTACCGAAGAGTTCACGATTAGAGACCTGCTCACGCACCGCAGTGGTCTGGGATTAGGGGCGGGCGACCTGATGATCTGGCCTGGCAAGAACAATTTTACGTTAAAGGACATCATTCACAATATGCGTTTTTTAAAACCTGTTTCAGGTTTCCGGACCAAATACGATTACGACAACCTCCTCTACATTGTTGCAGGTGAAGTGGTGGCAAGGGTTTCGGGCATGAGCTGGGAAAGCTTTATTGAAACACGAATCATGCAACCGCTGGGAATGACCCGCAGCGCTGCTTCCTATCACCGGTTAAAAGACACATCCAATGTGATCGCCCCTCATGCGCCTGTTAATGGAAAGGTACAGGTGATCCCACGCGATTTAAATGAACCGTTCAACGCGGCAGCAGGGGTCAACAGTAATCTCATTGATATGTGTAAATGGATCACCATGCAGATGAACAAAGGCAAATATGGTGAAGGACTCAGCAAGCAGCTTTTCAGCAAGGAGGTTCACAGGGCCATGTGGGCGCCGCAGACCATTATCCAGGTTGGCGATTCATCGGCTTATAAAACCCATTTTGCCGCT
>JANXZJ010000135.1 GCA_025355585.1 Mariniphaga sp.
TTTGTAATATTGGGATAAACCTTTTCGCGCACGCCGGGGAGTTGCAATATAGAGCTGGTCGGTTAAAATCTCATCTTCAGAAATGAACTTCTTCACATCGTACCGAAACCATTTTGTGATTTTCTCCTGATTCAGCAATACGGGTAATCCATATTCTCTTCCCAGTTGAATGAATATTTTCAGGTATTCAGGATTTAATATACCGGCAAACATATGGCAATCCAAATGAGTCGGATTTATCCCGGATGTTATAGCAAATTCAATCTGGGCACGCAATTCGAGCGCTACTTCCGGTAAGAGCGCCTTGGTTTCGAGTTCTTCGCGTGATTTAAAAAGAAAGCCGTTTGAATCTGTCAGGCTGGAAACGCTGTTGCCAAGCAAGGGCTTCCATTGATGATCCGCCCACTCGCTGGTAAGCGTCAGGTGTATTCCGATATCCAGGTCCGGGTGAAGTTTTGCATAATCTGCCATCTCGACGGCAAAAGGGCATGGCATCATCATGCTTCCGGAATTTACAATCCCAAATTCGAACGCTTTGATGCAGGCTGAATTGGTCGAATGTGAGAGCCCTAAATCATCAGAATGTATTATTAGCAACCTCGTATTTAATGGATATTCCAGCCGCTTTAGATTTCGGATAGCATAATAAGGATGAATCAATTGGCGAAAGAAACGCATCATCAGATATCCATTAGCCGAATCATACCTTTCATAAGGTTTTTCCCCTCAAATTTGGCAAATCCGAGGGTATTGTAAATCGTATTGATTAATAGCGACTTCTTACGATTCATACGCAAAGGTCCCTTTAAATGGGTCGTGATAAACCCATGATGTTTTTGGTTAACAAAATCAATTGCATGCCTTTCAATCGCTGTCTTTTTGTTGGTTCTCCTCCTCGAATACTGATGAATCCGGTAATAAAAACCGGTAAGCTCAAGCCGGCACACATGGCCCCCGTTTTTAAGCATCGAAATCCAAAATTCCCAGTCCTCCCAGCCGGTTTTTAATTCGTGTGCGTATCCGCCGGCATTTCTCCAATCTGCTTTTCTGAACATCGCACAACTAAAAATCATATTGTCGATTGCCAGTTTTTTCAAAGAAAAAGGCTTCAGATCCCACAACCCGTTTTTTAATCCGAAATATTCAGCCTTACAATATACCAGCATCGTTTCAGAACTGGTTTTCAAGACCTCCAAAGCTTCTTCAATATATTGACTGGAAATTTTATCATCAGCATCCAGCGGCAGAATATATGAACCGTTAGCTTCCTCAATCCCCCTGTTGCGGGCAACCGACGGACCCTGGTTAGACTGATAAATATAAAAGATATTTTCACGACCAGTCATTAACTGCCTGGCAATTTCACCAGTGTTATCCGTTGAACCATCATCGACGACGATGATTTCCACAAACGGGTAGGTTGAATTCAAAACGGAGTTAACCGCCTCAATCAGGTAGTCTCCATGATTATAACATGGGATAACTACACTCACCAAACTGTGTATAATCATAGTTTTTCAAAGTTTAAAATTCTAACACACAAATGAGTACCGCATTTATTTCTGCAAGTAAAAAAAGATAACCTATTTAAAAAAGTCCCGAATGAACGTAGTCGGTTGAAGCTGACAGACTTAGACAAACATGTTTAGTTAATAGTGAGCGCCTTAAAGGCCAAATTTCAGTGATTTTAGATTGAATCAATTTGATAGACAATATTAGTTCTTTTTCTTAACAAACAAGTGCATCGGAGAAAAGTTCCCTGTTATCAATTATTTTATGGAGAGATAAAACAACCGATTTATAATTAATGAGATAGTCAAGCGTATAGATAAGCTTAGGTATTAGGTCCGGTTTTTTTTCTGAAATAAAAAATGGCCTGATCTCCCTTCCCTTCCCGGTTATACTGCTTTGCCAGCTTCCGATAATGGTTCTTCTTTATCTTCCTTTGTATAAACTTTACCAACCCTTTCGGTCGGGGTTCATAAAGTGACCTGTCATTCATGTATTTTTCGCTGCCGGAAAATTGGAAGTAAGTCGAATCGTAAACTGTTTTAAACAATTCCAGATTTGTGATTTCAGCAAGTGTTTGCATACTTTTTACTGAATGAAGGAAGAAATGACGTGGAGCATCGAGCTGTACCCAATTCGTCCGGTAATGCTCCCATGCGAAAGAGGAAACCGTTGGAATCCGGATGATGCATACGCCGTTAGGTGCTAACAGTTCAAAAATTTTCCCCATGTTCTCAATCGGATTATCAATATGCTCAAAGGAATGGTGATAGGTGATAATATCCCAGGTGCCTTCTACATCAAACACTTGTGAATTCTTAATTTGCAAACCATTGGAGTAGGTAATGGAGGCTTTTAAATAGGGATCACAACCCAGCAGATTTGTGAATCCAATTTCTGCCAGCGGATAAAGAAAGCTCCTGCCATTCCCGCAACCAACATCAAGGATTCTTGTATTCTTACCGACACCCAATCCATCGAATAATGAGTAATCATTACTGCCTGTAAACTGCGCCATGATGTTCTGCAGAACTTTTCCGCCATTGATTAAGGCAGCATATTGCTTCTTTCTGATGCTTCCCAATAATCCCCTGAATTTTCCGCCATTATACTCGCCAAAACTGTAATAATGTTCAGGGTAATATTTCGGCATGTCTTTCGGGAATTCCTGAATTTGAAGACAATGGCATGCACTACATTCAAAATAAATAAACTCATCCTTCATACCATACATCATTTCCCGTGCCGTGTATTGGGTATTCCCTTCCGAATTTCCGCAAATTTTGCAGGTATTAACGTTCACTAAACTGGAGATTGTCATCTAAAAGATTTAATTTGAACATATAACACAGCCATTTGTGTAATGATGAGCCATGGTTGAAACTCGTGCAAGTTAGAAAAAAATTAAAAACTATTTTGATGCGTTTCACGGCAACCGAAATTACTCTTTTTGAAGTTCATACTGAATGTGTACATTTGTTCATTGATTCAAAAAGGCAGTTTAGTCTGTTTTGTAAACTGATTAGAATAATGGCAGAACCCCAAAAAAGTCTTTGTATTTTCATTCATTTCTCTGAGGAGCAGCATATTCCCTTTTATGTCGAGGTTTTTGTGAATGAACTGGCAAAATTTTTTGACGAAGTTGTTTTGTTGTGCAACGACAGGACGCTGACCTCCATCCCAGCCCTTTCAGAAAATGTTGTAATTGAGTTTCAGGAAAATAAAGGCTATGATTTTGGCAGGTTTTACAATTACGTTAAATCGATCGAAAAAGACAACTATTACCGGATTGCATGTGTCAACGACAGTAATATCCTTGTAAATGAATTGGGTCGTGTTCTGAATTGGGAAAACATATCCCGTTTCGATTTTTGGGGACTGGTCGACTCGTACGAAAAACCGTGGTTTTCAACGTGGTCCGACAATCACCATATCCAAAGCCACTTTTTGGTTTTTCACAAAAAAGCCATCGGTTTATTGAATGAATACTTTGAGTCGGTCGATGTGGATGCGTTTTTCAATGAAAAAAATCAAAAAACGCTGAGGCGCAATGTGATAAACAAGTGGGAAATCGGACTGAGCCAATTTATGATCTCCAAAGGCCTCAAAACAGGTCAATTTTGCGATAGCCAGGAATTTACTAAACGGTTTAATATTCCGTTGGATTCGAATGTGCCACATCTGTTGCCGGAAGAATTACTTGCGAATGGATACCCTTTACTGAAGAAGAAGGTGATTTTCGAACGTAAAAAATTTTTCAGGAAAAACCCCGCAGATTGGAAGAAACTGATCAGAAATTACGGAAATCCCTTGTGGAAACCGGATACTTTGATTGAAGAACTGATTCAAATGAAAAAAGACCGTTAAGAAAA
>JANXZJ010000138.1 GCA_025355585.1 Mariniphaga sp.
TAACGGGTTTTAAATGAATGAGAACGTCCCTCCTCCGAATACAACTAATGGTCGACCGAATTCAATTAGTGACCGACCGAATCCAATTCTTTTACGTCCGAACCCAACTTGTGACCGACCGAATCCAATTCTTTTACGACCGAATTCAATTAGTAGTCGACCGAATCCAATTTTTTTACGACCGAATTCAATTAGTAGTCGACCGAATCCAATTCTTTTACGTCCGAACCCAACTTGTGACCGACCGAATCCAATTCTTTTACGTCCGAATTCAAATAGTTAACGAACGAATGCTTTTTGAGCCTATCCTTCGAGCGGTCCTAAGACTCCCGAAGGTACAGATATAACACCGAAAGAGTTAATATTCTGCGCTTCGGGGGATTTCTTAATATATTCTACCCTTCGAGGGTCTTCGACCGCCCGAAAGGTGGGACGTTCTTCTTTAATCCTCCGCTGTATAATTCTGGTACGAATTTTTATGGGACACTTCGTACCGTGAATATTTCGAAAAGGAGTAGCCGAAAGCATTCGACTTAATGTCGTTCACCACGATTGCCAGATGACTGATTATCTTCTTGACTGCATACTGGTTGATCATCTCCAACTGGTGCTTGTGCGAAACGCCATAACGCAGGATAAATATATTGAGGTCGGACAACTGGCTCAGAATAATTCCATCGGTGACCAGCGAAACGGGGGCGTTGTCCAAAATAACATAGTCGTAACCGGCGCGAACCTGATCAAGCAATGTTTTCATTTCTGCCTTGCCCAGAATTTCGGCAGGGTTTGGCGGAATTGGTCCCGATGGCATCAGCGACAGGTTCTTAATCGACGTAGGCAAAATAACCTGTTCGATGGTGTCGTAACCAATCAGGTAAGTGCTTAAACCATGCTCATTGCTGAAATTAAAGACCTGGTGTAGCTTTGGCTTGCGCATATCAGCACCAATCACAAGCACCTTTTTGTTGTTCATCGCAAGGATCGTGGCAAGGTTTACCGCTGTAAATGATTTGCCTTCACCGGGATCGGTCGAATGAATAGATATCACTTTACTGCCTGGTACAGGAAGTATAAACTGAAGATTCGTACGCAGTGTCCTGAACGATTCTGCAATAATTGATTTGGGATTTTTGGATACGGTGACAACGGAATTGGTATCATCATGTAAAATATTCCCAAGTATCGGGATCGTCGTTTTGTTTTCAATGTCTTCCTGCGAACGGATGCGGTCGTCAAGCGAATTCATCAGCAAAATAAAGGCCAGGGGAAGCGCAATACCCATTATAAACCCGATGATTAAGATTGCGCGGCCCGGAAGTCCCATCGGTTCCGAGTCGCCGGGTCTGGCAATATCAATTACCTGAACATCCGAAATACTCGAGGCCAGCGCAATATTTGTTTCTGCCCGTTTCTTCAGCAGGAATGTATATATTTCGTTGGTCAGGTCGAACTGCCGTTGAATGGTGATCATCTGCTGTTCTTTTTCGGGCAGCCGGTTCAGTTCTGAACCAATCCTCGACTGCCGGTCTTTCAGACTATTGACAGTTTTGGCTGCATTGTCAATCAGGTTCTGTAGGTTTTCGTTGATCAGATTACGTGTCTGCGCCATTTCTTTATCGATTAGCAATAAAGTGGGGTTATTTTCTTTGGCACTGAACGACAATAGCTGACGGCGGCTGTATAATTCGCCCATTTTAAGGACAAGTACATTCAGCGAAGCATCTTCAATCCCGACGACAGATGGTGAAACGAGTTTTTTGCCGTCACCCGGATTGCTCAGGTAGTCGTGAAGATTATTGAAATAGTCGAGCTGCATCTGGCTTTTGGCCCGCTCCGATTCAATTTCCTTCAGGTTATCCATCACGAGGGTTCCTTGCTTCCCGATGTCGATAATTTTGTTCTCAGAACGGAACTTCGTAAACTTTGTACCCGCAACATCCAGTGAATCTGAAATGCCGCTTAGCTGGTCGTTGATAAATTCGAGTGATCTTTTTTGTGCTTCATTCTGAAGGTTGATCTTTCCTTCAATATAAACCTTTATAAGTTCATTCAGAAATTCACCGTCTTTCAAAGGTTCATCACCTTCGAGTGAACACTGAATCAGGTCGCTCTTTTTGACCTTCAGCGCAATTTTAAGTCTTTTCTGGTAGGCAAGCGTTGTTTCATTCAGGTTGTCAAATACAAATTTATAATCCGCGTCCAATGCATCGGAAGAATTTGTTTTTTTAATCAATGTGAAATTGAAATAGCTGTTAACAAAGGGTTGTCCAAAGGTGCCCGTACCGTCAAATTCAACTTCTGTCTTTACATTGTTGCGTTTCACTTCTCCATGCACCGACACCGCATACGAATCACCCGAGGTGGGTGTGATAAAAACAGGAATACCTTCCACATTCTTAGAATTGGGTGTCTCCAGAACTTCAAAAGGCTCCTGGCTGTAAATACCCCTCCAGACAAACAGCTTTTTCTTGTACCAGTTCGTTCTCCATTTCAGGTTGACAAGCGTCTGGTTGATGGGATAATAGGATTTCAGGATCTCCATCTGGTTGTAAATATTGTTACCTTGCTGGTCAAGCACTTTCTCGAATACATTTTTCATGTCCATCCCTGTCGATTTCTCGGGAACCAGGATGGAGGCACTTACTGTATACCGGGGTTTTGTGAGCTTGTTGTAACTGTAAGCCGCCGCAAATCCAAGGGCGCCAAACAGCAGAAACCACTTCCACTGACGGACAAGCAGGTAAAATATTTTTTTGAAGTCGACCGTTTCTTCCGGTTTATTCGCTTCGTTGAAGTTCTCCAATAACATAGAACAGAATTTTCGGTTGTTGAATAAGTTGTAATCTTTATCTGAACACAAATCCCAGTACGAGAATCATGACTGACATGGAAGAGAGAATCAGTGAATAAGCCTGTCCGTTTAGCTGGATATTTTTGTGCTTATCGGGGCGTACAAAGATGTTATCGTTGGGATGCAGGTAAAATCCTTCGGAGGAATACATATCCTTCGAGGCAAGGTCGAGCATGTAAGTTTTATTCCCTTCGGGAGAGGGCCGCACGACCATTACATTACGGATGGTGGCAAAGTCGGTATTCCCGTTGGCCATTGCCAATGCCTCGATTACATTGATTGTATTGCTGTAATTGTAATAGATGCCCGGATTCCGGACCTCACCCATCACTGTGACTTTAAAATTCAGCAGCTTCACTTTTACAATCGCATCTTTGAGCGTTTCGTCCGCCTTTCTCTGGAGTACCTGTTCAATTTCTGATTGCGTAAAACCAGCAGCCTTCACTTTGCCGAGCATGGGAAGATTTAAGTTTTCATCCTTTCCGATTTCAAAACCGTACAGGTAGGCGCTGGCAGGCGTGATGTATTTCTGGGTCGAATTATACGAGTTGACTTCCATACTCGATTCGGGATTGTACAGCAGGTTTACTTCGGGACTCGTCGATTTAATACTGATGTATAAAATATCTCCGGACCGAAGCAATGGCTCAGTTTTTTTGGCGGACAGCCCAGTGATGACGCCATTCGGTTCAACATCTTTCAAAAAAATCAGTTCCTTACTACTCCGGCATCCAAGCATCGATACCAGCAAAAGGATGTACAGCAGTTTCAAATAATTTTGCATTCGAAATAAATTTGTTTTGTAAGTGGTAGTGAATTTTACGGGTGTGTGGGTCGCTTTCACCCTTTCCTCCGGATAATTTCAACAGGATAACACCTGATCCTAAAGTATCATCATGTCCAAACGGCAATAATCAACAGTTCCACAGGTGCTAAATACCGACAGGAAAGGGGTTACAGACCCTTGGGTACACCTGCCCGTAGCATACTGAAAAGAAGAAGATCAATGCGCCTGACCATGATACATTAAAAATATGAAATTACCGGACCGTTCGTACTAATTATTAGGTTGAGGGTTTAAAGCCCGGGCAACGGTCCATCTGCGGGCCACCTTTATCGCATTCCGTCTGTTTTTCAAATGCCGGTAAGCAGCTCCGGGAAACAGCAATTGTTGCTGATGATCCCTTTTTTTAATCAGCTTCCCTTTCTGGATAAAATAGGCCGGCATCATAAACAGGATGCCGCCAAAAACAAAAATGAATCCCATCACTTTAATAATTCCAATATTTTGCAAAGCAAAAACTGAAAGGATGAATATGAAATTCATTGCCATAATAGTATAGGTAGCTTTCCTGTGTGAAAATCCCAATGTGAGCAACCGGTGGTGAAGATGGTTTTTATCGGCAACAAAAGGCGATTTAAACTGCAATAGCCTAATTGTGAAAACCCTGAGTGTATCTATAAGCGGATAGATCAAAATGCCGAATGAAACGGCAGGGGCGGAAGCGATTGCGAATAGTTGAGTCTGATCAATATTAAACTCGTTAAACCGGATTATTATAACCGACATAATTGTTCCGAGTACAAGCGACCCGGTATCTCCCATAAAGATTCTGTTTTTATTTCCGTAGACATTGTAGCAGAAAAAACCAAGAATTCCTCCAACTAAAGAAAATGAGAGAATGGCATAATTAAAATGACCACTGATAAAAAACCAGCTTCCAAAGACTGTTGCAGCTAACATGCTTAATCCGGCGCATAAGCCGTCAATGCCATCCATCAGGTTAAACGCATTAATAATGACGATGATCGCAAAAAAAGATAAAATCACGCCGGGAACGATTCCAATCTCCTCAATCCCCAAAAAACCGTGAAGATTTGTAAATCGTATTTTGGCCATAAAAATAATCATGGCTGCTGTAAGAAACTGTGCAAAAAGCTTTTTTCGTGCAGAAATAGTAAGAATATCGTCTTTCAATCCCACAAAAAACATAAGGAGCACCGCTACTAATATGTAGACTAACTCCGGCATTATTACGCTGCTTAATCCGAATGCGGATGCAAAAACGAAACTAAGGAAAATTGAGATTCCACCCAATGTGGGAATGGGACATTCGGCAGCTGACCGTTCATTGGGATTATCCAGAAATCTCAGCGAGTGGGCAACCCTTACAACAACAGGCACAGCATAGAGTGAAATGCCAAGCGCCAAAAAGAAACTCGTTATTAAATAGATTAAGACAGGCATTGTGAATAGCTTAAGTAATTATCCATTTTATCGGATATTGTCTTTTGGTAATTTCAATCAGATCTATTCGCAAACATAGCCAAAATAGGTGTAAAAATTGATGTATCAATCCTATTTATAGCGCAAAAAAAGAGTATATACAAACTATTTGTAAATATTTAAAACAGGTAAAAGATATTTGTTTGAAACGGGATACAAATAGATGGAAGTGTCCTGTAAAAGAATATTTGTGATCCACAATGGTTCAGTCAAAATCGATAGTACAATCATAATTGCTGGTTATGAGTGCGTTAACAATGCCAAATTTATACGATATTTGCGGCTTCGCCTACTCAGTCACACTGACTGATAAAGCCTTGATTAAAAACAAGACCTTCAATTTATTAAAGACGGAAAGCAGACCTCCTATTTTTTAAAATGCAGAGGAAAAATCAGATTACGAATTTAAACATTTTAATTTAATGCAAATCCAATTCCAATTCCACGTGACGGTATTTTCAACGGCAAAGCATGAAAATCAAAAAGATGTTTTTTAGGATAAAATTCAGATTTCAGTTTATTTAACTGATTATTAAAATAATTTAAAAGCAAATTTAAACCTTTTAAGCCGGAATGAATTACATAACTCTCACATTCTTCAATTATGTTTTATTATTCAGGCATGAACAAATCAAATTAAGCCAGGTGTCAAACATTTAATATTAGAAAAGCGTTACAGAACAGATCAATACAAATAATTAAAGTACTATTTCAAAATACTACCTTTATGAAAGTATTACGAACCATTGTGAAGTAAACAGTTGGAAAATTGTCATAAAATGTTTAGATGGCCGCCAATTTCAATTTGATCCTGTATCTTTTAAAAATCAGGATCTATTTGATGGTTGTTTGAAATGCTTTGCTTTTATAAAAACAAAAAGACCACAAATCAATGATTCGTGGTTTTCTGTTTGGGATTCGATCCCTTTGTTTTTGTCGGGGTGTCCGGACGATCTGGCTTGAGTCCAATCTCATAATGTTCTATTTCTGAGCCGATCTCTGCACGCCGATGGCTCCAGTCACGGAATTTGGTGGAGCGGCCGCTTCCATCAGGCCACCTAAAAGGGTCAGTCAGAGGCTGAACGATAGAAGCTCGTCTATGGTTGGTAAAACCGGCTTCGCGAAGCTTGCACGCGTATTCTCTACATTATAAACCAGGGGTATTGTTTGAGCGAATGAATTGATGACCACCAAGAATGTGTTCAATAAAAGAAATAACAGGATTAGTTTGGTTTCCATTTTAGTTAGTAGGAAAAGAAGTCCCCTGTATTCACTTGAGGTTATTCTGTACCTTCAATTGTTTGAATGGTTCCGTCTTCGTTGTACTCCAATTCAACTACCTTAAGGCTGCGCAACCATGTTCTACCTCCTGATGGCACACAATCGTGATGAAATAAATACCATTTTCCTTTAAACTCCGCAATCGCATGATGAGTTGTCCATCCGACGACCGGTGTCAGAATCACACCCTGCCAGGTAAATGGCCCATAAGGATTATCTCCGGTAGCGTAGCATAATAAGTGTGTGTCGCCTGTCGAATAGGAGAAATAATACTTATCCTTATGACGGTGCATCCATGAAGCTTCG
>JANXZJ010000143.1 GCA_025355585.1 Mariniphaga sp.
CATCAAGCCCTGCAATTTTACCAGCATCTTTTGTAGCCTGGCGCTGAGCATCATTAAAATAAGCCGGTACTGTTACAACAGCTTCGGTTACTTTTTGCCCAAGATAGTCCTCTGCAGTCTGTTTCATTTTCTGAAGTACCATTGCCGAAATTTCCTGTGGGGAATAAAAACGATCGTCAATTTTCACCTTAGGTGTATCATGATCTCCCTGAATAACGGAGAACGGAACTCTTTTGATTTCTTTTGACAGATTCGTATATGGTTCTCCCATAAAACGTTTGATAGAGGAAATCGTTTTGGCAGGGTTGGTAATAGCCTGACGTTTAGCTGGATCACCAACTTTGCGTTCGCCGTTTTCAACAAATGCCACAACTGACGGCGTAGTGCGTTTGCCTTCGCTGTTGGGGATAACCACCGGTTCGTTGCCTTCCATTACGGCAACACAGGAGTTGGTTGTTCCTAAGTCAATTCCAATAATTTTTCCCATTTTTCTATTGTTATATTTATACTGTTGATTCAATTTTCAATGCTAATACACTTCTCTTACCAATCGTTGTGCCAATATTGACAAACAGCTTTATTTGGCAATATTGGCACAATAAAATGCAGAATTTGAAATCATAGTGTCATATTCTGTGACAAAACGACAGCGTATTGAGATTTAAAGAGGGTGAGAAAATAGGAATGAGAAATTGGGGAGATTAGATTTGACAGCACTTTAAACTATTGAATTTTAATGCTTCGATCGGGTTTGGCGCATTCAGCTTCTTATTCAGCGGGTTATGCATTAATTGAAACCAATGATTTCTTATTTAGGTACTCATAACCAAATAAATCGCAACAAAATAACATGAAACTTGTGTCTTGTTTTTAATTTTATAATTTTGATGCAAACTAAATTCTTTACGGATGAAAACGAAAAAAATTGAACCTAAACTGTCGGAACGGCTTCAATCGCTGGATGTACTGCGCGGATTTGATATGTTATGGATTATTGGTGGTGGCAGTCTGATAGTTGCATTAGCAGAAACAACGAAGTGGGGTTGGCTTGAAGTGATTGCGGCACAAATGGAACACGTGCCATGGGCAGGATTTCATTTCGAAGATCTTATTTTCCCACTTTTCATGTTTATTTCCGGGGTGGCCATTCCCTACGCGATTACGGCTAAAGTTGAACAAGGAGCTAAACGCAAAATGCTTTTCAACAAAATTCTTAAAAGAGGAATTACACTGGTGATTTTTGGGATCATCTATAACGGTGCGCTTAAACATGGATTTTCGGATATGCGCGTTGCCAGTGTCCTTGGACAAATTGGTCTGGGTTATCTGTTTGCAGCAACCATCGTTTTATATACGAAATCATATAAAACGCGACTTGCATGGTTGATTGGCATTTTGTCGGGGATTGCCATTTTACAACTCCTTGTTCCGGTTCCCGGATATGGTGCCGGCCTTTTAGATCAGGTAGGAGGAATGAATGCATGGATCGATCGCACATTTTTGCCTGGCCGATTGCATGGCGGAACGTTTGATCCTGAGGGCTTGTTGTGTATTGTTTCCGCAATAACAGTTACCCTGATGGGGGCTTTAGCGGGTTCAGTCCTTCGTGACGGAGAACCTGCATCAAAACGAAAGGCGGGGATATTGGCGATAGCCGGTGCCTGTCTTATCACAGTTGCGCTTGTTCTTTCTACATTTTACCCCATCATCAAAGCTGCATGGACAGTTCCTTTCAACCTGCTCACTGTAGGGATTGGCTCCCTTCTGCTTTCACTATTCTATTTCACAATTGATGTAAAAAACTGGACCGGAGGAATTATTTCCTATAAAATATTGTTCTTTAAGGTTATAGGGATGAATTCCATCACCATCTATATGCTGAATGCGATTCTCGATTTTCGTGGCGCTTCCATGTTTTTTACGGGCTGGCTTGCTGCCCCAATGGGTGAATGGATTGTGATCCTGGGAGCAATTGTACTTGAATGGTTGTTGCTGTATTACCTTTATCAAAAGAAAATCTTCCTGCGGGTTTAATTGTTCTGACCAACAGTTAAACATTACCGGAACGAAAATTGAAGTATTTGTGACTGAGATCTAACGATTTTTCTACTTTTGTCATGAATATTTCATTTTTGATATTATAACTATGTCTGTACAGAAAGAGGTAAAAAGGGTTACAACCCACGTGCTTGCTGAAATGAAGTTGCATGGTGAAAAGATTTCGATGTTGACTTCATACGATTACAGCATGGCAAAACTTGTCGATCAGGCAGGTATTGATGTGATTCTTGTGGGCGATTCGGCATCAAATGTGATGGCCGGGAACGAAACCACGCTCCCGATCACACTCGACCAGATGATTTATCACGGGAAATCGGTTGTAAGAGGAGTTACAAGGGCCTTGGTTGTCGTTGATATGCCGTTCGGAACTTATCAGGGGAACTCTCTTGAGGCATTGAACTCTGCAATTAAAATCATGAAAATAACCCATGCCGACGCAGTAAAACTCGAGGGCGGCAAAGAGGAAATAGAATCGGTCGAACGGATAGTCAGGGCAGGGATACCTGTAATGGGGCATCTCGGTCTGATGCCGCAATCGATTCACAAATACGGAACTTATACGGTTAGGGCAAAGGAAGAAGTAGAAGCAAAAAAACTGATCGAAGATGCCCATTTATTGGAGCAAGCCGGCTGTTTTGCGATCGTTCTTGAGAAAATACCAGCTAAACTAGGTGAGCAAGTTGCAAAAGAATTAAAGATACCCGTAATTGGGATAGGTGCAGGCGGAGGCGTTGATGGCCAAGTTCTTGTAATACACGATATGTTGGGACTGACACAGGAATTCTCCCCGCGGTTTTTACGCCGGTATCTCAATCTTGCTGCTGATATCAAAGGTGCTGTCGGAAGTTTTGTTGCTGATGTCAAATCGCGCGACTTTCCGAATGAAAAGGAGCAATACGAATAGCTTCAACGATATACCTTGAAATATTACCAGTTAGAAATATTCTGAATCAAATTTAATGACCCAGTTAGCCGTTCTTTTTGAAGACAATCATATTATAGCCATCAACAAACGGTGCGGAGATATCGTGCAGGGGGATAAAACCGGTGATAAAACCCTGGGAGATGACGTAAAGGACTATCTTAAAGAAAGGTACAATAAACCCGGCAATGTGTTTTTAGGTGTTACTCACCGTCTCGACCGGCCTACAAGCGGTGCTGTACTTTTTGCCAGGACTTCGAAAGCGCTTACCCGATTGAATGAAATGTTCAAAGAGGACCAGTCAATCCACAAAACATACTGGGCAGTAGTCGACAAAAAACCGGAACCATTAACCTGTCAATTAAATCACTGGCTTGTTCGTGATACAAAACAGAATAAGTCGTTTGCTTACCTGAACGAAAGAAAGGAGTCGAAAAAAGCGAGTCTAACCTATCGCTACCTCGGATCATCCGATCGTTTTCACCTGGTTGAAATAGAGCTTCATACAGGTCGTCATCACCAGATCAGAGCCCAGCTGGCCACCATTGGTTTACACATCAAAGGTGATCTGAAATATGGATTTTCAAGATCAAACAGCGACGGAGGAATTCATCTTCATGCCCGAAAAATCGAATTTATTCATCCCGTATCCGGC
The DNA here is from genome assembly GCA_025355585.1 of Mariniphaga sp. Classification (GTDB taxonomy): domain Bacteria; phylum Bacteroidota; class Bacteroidia; order Bacteroidales; family Prolixibacteraceae; genus JAAFHB01. The sequence goes on from JANXZJ010000143.1 coordinate 3,639, forward strand.
GACCCAGTCACCATTGTAGCGATGCCACCAAATGATCCCGTCTGGAATTATTTTATCAGATCAATAGAGGGTTAATGAACTTTCAGAAATCCCGGCAACATTTCAAGTAAAGTACCTGGCTGAATATGAAGTCCTTTCATGCCAATAGTCCTGGCAGCTTCTATGTTTTCTTCCATATCATCGATAAAAAGCGTTTCCTCCGGATCAAGGTCAGCCTCTTTCAGAGTCTGAAGGTAAATTTCAGGATTTGGTTTCCGCATTCCCATTTCGTGTGAGTAGAAATTCTGTTCAAATAAATCGTAAAAAGAATAGCCAAAGTCGGCCTCGAATTCCCTGTGAAATTTTATCCGGTGAATTTCATTGGTATTGCTCAACAAAAATATACGGTAGCTCTTTTTGAGTTCTTCAAGATACTTTACCCTGTCGGAAGGAATATCAAGGATCATGGCTGACCAAGCCGTATCAATCTCATTATCTTTTATTTGCTCGGTTATCATCTGCCTTACATTGTTGCGAAATGTTTCGGGTGTTGAGCTTCCACTTTCAAGATTATAAAAAAGCGTTTTGCTTATTGACAGATTGCTTTGGTCGTAAAAATCATTCCACCCAAGTTCGCGGAACGCATCGACTGTCAGTTGCGGATTGATATTCAGGATAACTCCGCCAAGATCGAATATGATATTACGAATTGCTTTTATTGACATCGCTTCTTTTTCATTACTACAAATATATGGTTTTGAAATTGTTTTTATGCCAAATCTTTTGCCGCAGTTTCCATCAGCAGGTAAAATGCCTGCGCTTCGGGAGCAAAGTAAGAACGGTCAAAATTTGGCAATCCACATACATCGTGCACATAACCAAGATGATCTACCCGGTCGTTTGCAGCTTTTCGCATAATCTCGGCCTTTGCGAGGTAGCCTGAACCGAGATATCCCGCTTTAACTCCCCGGAATATTGTGTAGGCAAGCATTTGGCTCAGATTTACTTCCGGAAATGTGTCAGGTCTGTTAACCACATCGTGAAACAGCCCATCGGGCCGAAGGTATTTCAAACAGCCATCCAGAATTTCCGTCACATAAATGATCAGCTTCTTTTTCTCTTCCAACATATTTTCGGGCAGCATTTTAATGACTCTTGATATTCCGGAGGCCGACCATCCATTTCCTACTCCCCAAAAATCTTCGCGTTTGAAATTTTTATTCTCATCATCCCAAATATGGGAATACAACTGATCTTTGGGATGATATAAATATTTCCGAAATCCGTCAATTTGTTTGATTGCCTCTTTGTATTCTCTTGCCGCTGCCAGAAATGGCGGAAGCATATAGCTGGCATCCGACATGATCCATTTGGTTGGTTCCTGTGCGTGATAAATAATTCCTTCAATTGTTTTATGGTTTGAAGTTCTAAACACTTCAAGCATCGCATCGCTACCGTTCTTAAAAATCGGATCGCCTGTTTTTTTCCATGCATGCAAAACCACCTCCCCAATACTGGCACAATCGGTGATTGGCCCATTGTTTTTGATTACTGAAAATCTTCCGTTTACCTGCCGGAGAATCGCTCCGCGGGCAAATGAAATGGCCAGATCATGCTCTCCCATCTCGAGAAAAGCCTGTGCAACTGTTCCTTGTTCCCAGTCGTATCGCTGCATACCGAGCGTGGCAATCTTTACCCTTTCAATCCGGTCTTTTAATGTGGTTGGCTTTCCGTTGAAAAGATTTCTATCCGCATTTTCGGGTAGCTGAATAGACGAAGCACCATACGAGATGGTTTGTAGTCCGACTAAACCTGCGGAAACGCCCGCAGCTGATTTCAGAAACCCTCTTCTGGAACGGTTATCATCCATTTTTCCCATTGGTCAGGCAGATTATTTATTTGAACAAATGTAGATAAAAATTTGTAGCTGATTAAAACAACCTATATTTGAACGGCTATAATTACGCTTTCTATATGTCTGACGAACATCACCACCATCACCCAATTTTAAGCGGAAAGAATTTGATTCTTCCGATCATCCTTAATGTGGGAATTACTGTTGCACAAATTATTGGGGGCATAATATCAGGGAGTATTGCCCTCCTTTCGGATGCAGCACACAACTTTAGTGACGTTTTGGCGCTAATATTTAGCTATATTGCCGCTAAGTTAGCCGGGCGTGACAGAACGCTCAAGCAAACATTCGGTTATAAACGGGCCGGGATATTTGCAGCATTCATCAATGCAGCAACCCTGATGATAATTGCCACTGTTCTGGTACAGGAAGCGGTTGAACGGTTAATGAATCCAAGACCGATTGCGGGAGATATCGTAATTTACCTTGCTGCACTTGGGATTCTGTTTAACGGCGTAAGCGCCCTGCTTGTTAAAAAGGATGCAGCGTCTAATATAAACATGCGTTCTGCCTATCTGCACCTTTTTACAGATATGCTTACTTCTGTAGCAGTTTTTATTGGCGGATTTGCAATCAAATATTTGGGCTGGTACTGGGTTGACGGTGCTCTTACCATTGCTATTTCACTCTTTTTGATTTACAGTAGCTGGGATATTTTCTATGAATCGCTGCGGATATTCATGCAGTTTACCCCTTCGCAGATCAATATTGAAGATGTTGCTGCGGAGATTACTTTAATCCAAGGAGTTAAAAATATTCATCATGTTCATGCCTGGAAATTAGACGATAACGATATGATGTTCGAAGCTCATCTCGATCTTGAAGAGGACTTTACTATTTCGCGTTTCGAGATTATTTTAGAGAAGGTGGGTACGATCCTTCAAAATCATGATATTCATCATTACAATATTCAGCCCGAATGGTTTCGTGATGATGAAAAGTCTTTGATCAACAGGCTTGATCACTAAGGTTCCATTTTCTAAGATTCAGTCAGTCGTACAAAGATCTTTCAACGTGGTTTTACTTAGGATATTAAATGTACTATCTCTTACCGCTTTAAAGGTACTGCGAATTTTGCAGAGCACCTCGTCTTTACAAAATTCACAAGGTTGATACGACTTTTCGGAGACACAGGAGAGCATTGCAATAGTACCTTCGAAATGACGCACAATATCTGAAAGGGTTACCTCTTCCGGATTCTTCAACAAAAAATAACCACCCGATTTCCCGAGTTTACTACCCAGAAATCCCAGGTTCTTTAATTCGAGCAAAATGTTTTCCAGAAATCGCTGGGGTATGTTTTCGCTTTTAGCGATTGCCCCGATCATGATCGCCCCGTTGCCATATTCTTTGGCAAGCTTTATCATTGCCATCATGGCGTATCTTGTTTTTTTCGAAAGTAGCATAGCAAGCGTTATTATCCTATTTTACTGATGGCATAAAGTTTATCCAAATCATTGATAATGATTTTTTTGCCCTTTAATGTTATCAATCCTTCCTTATTAAATTTCGAAAGCGTTGTAATCGCGTTTTCATGCGAACAGGCGGCAAACTCCGCTATTTCTTTCCGCGACAAAATGAATTCGTATTCACTATCCTTGTAAACATATTCCCACAAATAAATAAGAATATCTGCAATCCGGCCATGTACCTGTTTATGTGCCAAACTGATAAAGTTAAAAATCGACGACTGAAACATTTCAATGGACCTTTCGCACATCGCCAGTAATAATTCACCGTGCTTAACTGCCGCACTCAGCATAAGTTTCTGATCGATCATACAAATATCGCATTCCTCAACAGCTACAAGCGACAGAACATTGGTTTCCTTGAAAAACAAATTGGCCGCCCCCAGTAATTTTGGCCCTTTTACAATTGCTAGGATAAAGTCCTTTCCTGAATCAACTTCATCTATAAATTTCACGATTCCTTTGTGGAGGAATACCAGGTGAGTCGATTTGGTTCCTTGCTTAAAAATGGTTTCCCCTTTCTTAAAATGCAACTGAATGGAGGCTTCACGAATGGGTTTAAATTCGTCAGGTGAAATGTACTGACAAGTTAAAAGCCTGAATAAACAGCTATTGCAATCGAATAATAGAGTAGTTTGGTCAATCATAATTTCACTTTATATGGCAGACTATGAAATATTTAGTTTTTAAATTTGAACGATCAACTGAAAATTTACACTTAACTCTTCGGTATGGACCGGGGAACGCTTCGAATAATAGCATCCCTAATTATTGGTATATAAAATACCTCATCAGGGCGATGTCATTACAGATTTTTTTATCGGTTGTTTGTACCGGATCAGATTAAAAAAAGGGAAATGATCAATCATCGTTTTTTATAGGTCCAAATATGTATTATTTAATGTTACACCTTGAATAATCCAATGCAAATGTACACTAACTTGGTAGATATTATCGGTTATTTTGAATGAAAATATTTGTTACAAAGTAAAAAAGCGTTTAATCTATGAAAAGACTAATTATAGTATTGATTATTGGCACAGCGTCATTCACAACCTTTGCACAAACTACAAACGATGTGCTTGACCTTTTAATAAAAAATAAAACAATCACACAGGAACAGGCAGATTCTGTCCGAGCTGAATCTGCGATTAAGCAGCAGGATGTTGATGCCAACAAAAAAACTTTTTATGCTTCGGCAAGCCGGCTGATTCAGCTTTCGGGCTATACACAGGTTCGTTACAGGTTTCAGCAAGAGACGGGAAAAGTTGACGGTTTTGATATTCGCAGGGCCAGACTTGATATTCGTGGAAACGTTAGTCCTTATTTTTCGTATCGGCTTCAAACGGATTTTGCAGGGACACCTAAATTGCTGGACGCTTATGCTGAGATAAAGATCTATGATTGTTTCAATTTTACGATTGGACAGGCAAAGATTCCGTTCTCAATGGAAAACCTGGCTTCTTCCAATAAAATGGAATCAATCGATCGTTCGCAGGTGGTCGAAGCCCTGGTAGGCCGGGGACAGGACGTGATCGGAAACCAGAATGGCCGGGACATTGGCGTTCAGGTAGGTGGTAGTTTTGGAAAGATAGAAAACCGGTTTTTATTCGATTACAAGATCGGATTGTTTAATGGTTCAGGCATTAACCAGGAAGATAAAAATAAAAATAAGGATTTTGCAGGTAGGTTAGTCACTCATCCTGTTAAAGGATTTGATATTGGCGGTTCGTATTATTCAGGGAAAGGCAACTTTGGAAAACCAACCCCAACGGATCAGGATCGGAACCGTTATGGAATTGAACTGAACTACGAATACAAACGGCTTTTTGTCCGCGGCGAGTTTATTGCGGGCAAAGACGGAGCGATCAATCGTAACGGTTGGTATGCACAGACCGGGTATTATTTGATTCCATCAAAGTTTCAACTAATTGCGAAATATAATGTTTACGATCCAAACACTTCAGTATCAAATGATATTTCAACCGCTTACCTGATTGGAGGAACTTATATCTTCAACAATTGGTCACGCATTCAGGCTGGCTATACAATTAAACAGGAGGAGGGACCCACAATAAGTAATAATTTGGGAATCATTCAATATCAAATCAGTTTTTAAAGCATCAAATTCAAATCAACAGATATGAATGAGCATGATTTCAAAATCATAAACAGAAATGATAGTAAATTCATGCGAATTCCATCTGACAACTAAAAAACAAATAATTGACAAATGAAAAATAAGTTATCAATTCTGATCCTTAGCCTTTTAATGATTAATTTTCTGACAACAAAACAATCTTTTGGTCAGGGCAAACTTGAAGGCAGGCTATCATTTTCGGGCGCATTTGCACTTTACCCGATGGCGGTAAAATGGGCCGAAGAGTTCAAAAAAACGAATCCTTCCGTTAAAATTGACATTTCGGCTGGTGGAGCAGGAAAAGGGATGACCGATGTTTTGAATAACATGGTCGATATAGGAATGGTATCGCGTGAAATTTATCCCGAAGAGGTGAAAAAAGGGGCATTCGGATTTGCGGTTACAAAAGATGCGGTCGTTGCTGTGATGAGTGCACAAAACCCGGAATTAAATGAGATTCTTGCCATTGGATTAACACCTGATGCAGGGAATAATATCTGGATTACAGGAAAATACAAAACATGGGGACAAGCTTTTAACACAAAATCGAAAGTTCCTATTCACGTTTACACCCGTTCCGACGCCTGCGGAGCAGCAGAAGTATGGGCAAAGTTTTTTGGAAAAAAACAGGAAGACCTTCTCGGAAGCGGTGTTTTTGGTGATCCTGGATTGGCTTTGGCCGCAAAGAAAGATCCAATTGGAATCGGGTATAACAATATCGGCTATGCCTACGATTTCAATACTAAGAAACAACTTGCCGGAATCAGGGTGGTGCCTATCGATCTGAATAAAAACGGGAAGATCGATCCGGATGAGAATTTTTACGATTCGATGAATGATTTGATCGATGCCATTGCAAAAGGAAAATACCCTTCACCTCCGGCCCGTGATCTTTATTTTGTCACAAATGGCAAACCTAAGAACAAATTAGTCATTGAGTTCCTTAAATGGGTACTCACGGACGGACAGAAATATGTAAACGAAACCGGATATATTAATCTATCAAAGGAAATCATTAATAAGGGGGTCACCAATTTAAAATAGAATGTTAAAATCCAGGTTGTTAAAAGATAGAATAGCCCGCCATTACATGTTGACAGCAACTGTAGTGGCTATCTTCTTTCTTTTCCTGATTGGCGTCGGATTGTTTGTAAATTCATTGCCGATTATGCAGGAAAAAGGCCTTTGGACACTGTTAACCACGAGTAACTGGCGTCCATTCAAAGGAGAGTTTGGCTTCGCATCTTATATTCTGAGCACGTTGTATGTCACCGGCATTGCTATTGTTATAGCTTTGCCTTTGTCGTTACTGACATCCATCTATATCATCGAATATGCTTCGCCCAAAATCTTAAGGGCATTTAGTTCTGTCGTCGATTTGCTGGCAGGAATTCCGCCGGTCATTTACGGGGTTTGGGGAACACTCACAATTGTTCCTTTTATATCAGAATCGTTGGCCCCTCATTTTGTGGAGTTCTCGACCGGGTATAGTGTTCTGGCAGCGGGAGTAGTACTTGCGATCATGATCATTCCTTTAATCATCAGCATATTGATGGAAGTATTTTTGGCAGTTCCAAAAGAGATGCGCGAGGCTTCAATGTCGCTGGGTGCTACAAAATGGCAAACTGTCAAAAAGGTAGTCATCCGAAAATCAATTCCGGGAATTGTGGCCGCCACCGTACTGGCTATATCACGCGCATTTGGCGAAACGCTTGCAGTGCTGATGGTTTGTGGTAATTTCACCGATCTTCCCAAATCAATATTCGATGCCTGTTACCCTCTTCCGGCTTTAATCGCAAATAATTACGGCGAAATGATGTCGGTTCCGCAATACGAATCGGCATTGATGTTTGCGGCGTTTTTACTTTTCTTTATCATCGTCCTTTTCAATGTGATTTCGCGTGTGGTGTTGATTCAGATCGATAAAAGATATCAATTATGAATACGAAGAAAATAGAAGAGAAGATTTTCAAAGGCCTGATGATTGGTTCTTCCGTGCTGATATTTGGCGTTTTATTGTATATCCTCTATATCATCATTAAGAAAGGATTGCCGTCACTTTCGTGGGAAATGATTTCGCAGATTCCGAGTGGTGGTTTCTACCTGGGAAAAGAAGGGGGTATTCTGAATGCAATCATGGGATCGCTTTACCTGATCTTCTTTTCAGTGGTAATCAGTCTGATGGTCAGCGTTCCGGTCGTGATGTATTTAAACTTTACACTCAGGAAGAAAAGCCGGTTTTCTGCTTTTGCCCGGTTGACATTTGATGTTCTGTTTGGAATCCCTTCAATTGTTTATGGTGCTTTTGGATTCACGGTGATGATTTTCTTCGGATTGCAGGCATCGCTACTCGGCGGGATTATCGCCGTTAGCCTGTTGATTATTCCTGTGATGATCCGCTCGATTGACGAGGTAGCCATTTTAATTCCTGTCGAACTGATTGAAGCAACCAAATCACTCGGCGCCACCAATTACGAAACGATCAAAGTGATACTTCGTCAACTATTGCCGGGCATCTCAACCGCGGTTTTGCTTTCGGTCGGGCGTGGAATAGGCGACGGTGCAACGGTGCTTTTCACAGCAGGTTATACCGACAGTATTCCCACTTCGCTGGCTCAACCTACTGCAACCTTGCCATTGGCGATCTTCTTTCAGTTAAGCAGCCCCATCGAGGAAGTACAGAACAGGGCGTATTCCGCTGCTCTTATATTGACTGTTATCATTCTGCTTCTTAGTTTTTCAGCAAGATATTTCAGCCGCCGATTTTCAAAAAATAAAATTTGAACAACATGGAACTAATTACAGTACCTTTAATTATAGAACAACCAAAGTCTAAAGTGATGAACGGCTCAAATAGCCTTAACCCACATATTGTGGTTGAGAATCTGAACATTTACATTCAGGATAATCATATTCTAAAAAACATCAATATGGCGATTCCTGACAAAAGCATTACCTGCATCATCGGCCCGTCGGGATGTGGAAAGACAACTTTGTTACGTTCGTTTAACCGTCTTCACGACGATAATATGAATGTGAAAATCACCGGAAATCTATTTGTGGATGGTGAAGACATCTATGCAAAAGGGACGGAAGTGACTCATATCCGCAAGAAAATGGGGCTGCTTGCCCAGCGCCCATGTTCACTTCCAATGTCAATTATCGATAATGTCGTTTATGGTCCACGCATCCACGGAGTCAGGGGACGGCGGAAATTGTACGAGATCGCCCGTCATCAGTTGGTAGCTGTCGGATTGTGGGACGAGGTGAAGGACCGGTTGAAATCGCCTGCTTCGACACTTTCGATCGGACAACAGCAACGGCTTTGCCTTGCACGCGGTTTAGCCGTTGAACCCGAGATCATCCTGGGTGATGAAGCCACTTCAGCGCTCGATCCGATTTCCTCAAAAACCATTGAAGAGTTGTTTGTTACCATCAAAGATAAATACACGGTCGTTTTGGTTACACATACCTTGCGCCAGGCCAAACGGATCGCCGACTACGTGGCCTTTATGTACATGGGAGAACTGGTCGAATTTGGTACGGCCGATCAGTTGTTTAATCATCCTAAAAATCAGCTCACAAAGGAATATATCAGCGGCGGATTCAGTTGATTAATGGCGGCTATATAGGCCAGGTATGGCAACGGTTGTTCAGAGGCTTTGATTTATGTAGAGACAACGCATGAAATGAGCATGATTCGAAAATCACAAATCGAAATGATAATAAACTTCATGCGAATTCCATCTGACCTTTAAAAACAAATTATTAACAGCTGAAAATTAGGTAGAGACAAGGCATGCCTTGTCTCTACGCACCTCCGGCAGCCCTTAACAGTATATTTTGGAGCAGTTACAATATCCGACAGCAATCTACAATATCCGATAGCACATTTACATTATCCGACAGCTATTTACAACAGCATTCCGGTTACTTACAATGACTGGCAAGACTCTTCCTTTTACCTGGATTTAGAATGTACAGGGCATAAAAAAAGGGATGAGATCTTTCGAGCTCACCCCCCTCCATGATAATTCGAACTATTTTATGATCTTGAAACTGACAGGCAGTTCGCCATTATTGCAAAGCGAAGCTAAATATTGCACCTCAGTTTTAGTGAAATCACCTGTAATAGAGCATTTCCCTCCTTCTATTGCATCTCTCAATACAGGAGCATAAAGCACCTTGTTATCCAATACAATGGCAATCGCATTGTTGATGTTACGCCGTGTTGCATCCGCCCAAAGTTGTACCGCCGGTTTTTTGAATTCAATCAAAAGCTCATAAATTCCGGCAGCTTTGTCCTCACCTGATTTAGCACTTCCGACATCCGATCCTGTCAGCAAAGCTCCTTTCGCTCCCTCCAAACGAAGGACATAAAGACAAACATTGCCATCTCCCGAAGGTTGACCCCATGCAAATTTACATTTCTGGTTTAATTGAACGGTCTTTAAATAATCGTTTACTTTTCCGGTCTCCGCAACAGTTACACACCCGATTACTGCCATCGAACGATCAGGGCCATTCGCATTTAACAATGAAAATAACTGTTTGTCCCCCTTCAGCAGTTCAGAAAAACCTTCCCTTTTGTAGGTGGCATAAAATAAAAGTGATCCTTTTTGAGTCAAAAGGTTTTCACCTGCTTTGAGGTCCCAGCCATCCTTGAAAACGACCTCGATCTGATGCTTTTCGGAAATAACTTTTAATTCAAACTGAACTGAACTGAAATTCTTCAGCCTTGCGGAAATAATTTTTGCCGATTCATACAGTAAAGCTGGTGTGACTTTACTGTCAACCGATTGTATAAGTATCCTCGTTTCGGCACCTGCCTGTTTTGGAAACCCACCAACGATTAAACCAAATGCAAAAAAAGCTATTAATAAATAGATAATTGTCTTCATTTTGTAAAATTTTTAAGTTAAAAATACCTGTTCCCTTTTGCAAAAGACGGAACATTAATACTAATTTCTGAATTGAAATCTAACTTAAAACAGGCACATCATCGGCCACATGGGGAAAGAGAGTTTCATAAAACCGGCATAAGATGGAAGGTTTTATAACTAATCCGGCTTGTTGGAGGTCAAGAAATCGTTGAGCAAACATTCGGTTGTCAGCTGTTCGTTTGAAAGCCGGGTTAAAAAGATGAAGACTTAATTTGTCAATGACAGAAACCTGGTTTTCTTGTAATGCCGGCAACTGAACGCCATCCGGATTGAGGATTGCCTGTGCAGATTTTGCATTCAATTCCGATACGAATTCGTGTTGCACCGGTTTAATTGATCGCGGATTCGACTGATCAGAGAACGCAGCTATGATAAAGAGGAAAAGAACTATAAATAATGCCATTCCAAAATAATTGCTGATATCTTCAATCCTTGATTTCATACTTCAAAGATATATAATTGATTTCATAATTTACCTGTGTTTTTACAGCAATTAATTTTCGTCACCGACAGAAACTTTCTTATCTAAAAACCGCCCAAATTTGAGAGATGCCGCTTCATATAAATGCTTTGAGACGATTTGGCCGGGGATAAAAGAGCTTGTCTCAATCATTACTTCATCTTTTTTAATGGTCCGCTTCCACAAACTGGTCACCTGTCCGTTCACGACAATGACCGGACGGAATATTCCATTATCTGAAACAGCTTTTTTGTGATGGATGAGTGAAAGTGAAGCACTCCTGTCCCTGTAACTAATTAGAAATTCGTCGAATGCCGGCAGTAAATAAACTGAATTTGTATTGCTCAAAGTGTTGGGAAAAGAATCTTTAAACCAGTAATTGACTGATCCGACCGTTTCGGAAATAAACCAGGATTTAACAGATTCAAATCCCTGTCGTGCTTCCGTTACCGACAATCCCGACCACCAGATAAAATCTTGTAAGGTGGCCGGACCATGACTTGTAAAGTATCTATTTGCGAGTTCTGCCAGTGATTCGTCTCTGGAAAGGATTTTCTTGTGAGGAATCCTGTCACTGAGCAAAGCATAGCTCTGTTTGTTCCCGTTTATGGATCCGCTGCAAACAATTCCTTCCAGTTCTGCTCGAACCAGCAGATGAGATAAACGGTTATTGTCGGTAGAGATACCGGCAATCTTAAATGATTCTGCCAATTCTTCACGGCTAAGATGTATGCCTTTTGAAAGGATACTTTCAAGGATCTTGTTACACTTTGTGAAAATGGCTTCCGAAAGCTCCAATTCCCTGTCTCGCGTCTTCATTGCCTGTTTAATTTTATTGGACGTGAGGTCAAGAAGCCAGTAAACATCTTCAGCAGCAATAAAATGCCAGGTAGGACGCATAATGTGAGTCCGGATGATTTCGCCCTTATTCAGGGCTGTTTCTATTTCTGAATTTGTTGGATTTAAGATACGGAGACCAACCGCCCACTTTGCCATTGCAAAATCCTGTGCCTGCATGGCGCCCATCCATCCAACCACATCTTTGGCAGACGAAAATTCTGTCGTCGCGATTCTCTGACTGACCAGGCGGCAATTTGAAATATCAGGTAAAGTCATCCGGTTTTAATTACAATTTCATTCGGAACCGATCCGACATGAGTTTATATCATAATGTCGTTTACACATTTAAGAAAGAAAAGTTCCGGCTTTGGCCGGATCAAATTGAAAACCAATAGTTAAACTTGACCAGGAAAATATTGTTCGGAGCGGCATTTGCCAGTCGGCTGGGTGCTGTGCCAAGCGATTCACTTCCGGGGTTTAACCAGTCAGTCCGCTCGTTCGACCAGACCAAAAAGATTTGTGAGCCGGGTTTGTATTCCCACCGAAACACGAGGTTCGAACGGAACTGGTTAAAATTAAAGTTTGGATTTCGGAAACTATAATCTGCCATCTTGTACGTATCGCCATTGACGAGAACAGGTTGAATGATCTTAAACCGGTTGTTATAATCATTGTCACGGGCATTCGTAATCTCTTTATAATTCTTGTATTGACCCAGTGTTGCAAAAGGGCTACCGTAATATTGTAGCGATACTTCCGGGGTGATATTGTAGTCGACCCGGAAGATCAATCCAACCGTTTGCTGACTGAGCTGACCAAGAATATATTTGTTCTGCCCATTGGATTGCTGTGTGTCAACATACTGTAGTTTATCTGTTTTCGTAGAATAATCGATGTTCATCGATAGAAGTAAGTTATTGACAGGCCGTACCGATATCCCTGCGGTGTAATTATTAAAGTTATTGGAATTTTCGCCCGAAAATGAAACAATTGTTGAAAGGTTCATCGTCACTTTTCTCGACTGGTCGGTTTTAATTGTGAAAGTCTCCATCCAGTTCGATGGGGTCAGCATTGCATTTCCTCCGCGCAAAATCCGGTTATCGAGTGCCTCGTTTTTATATTTCAGGATATTTGTAATTCCCCATTTATTTTTAAAGTCTGCTGTAATATTTAAAGCAGCATCCGAAAAAAGGTATTGTCCGCTGAAGTCCCAATTGTTCGCCTGTTCAATGCCGATTGCGTAGGTCCGGAAAATGAGTGCCGGCTTATTTATAAAATAAGAAAGCATATTTTTCTGGCGAATCAAATCGGCCGTTTGCAGGTAACCAATGTCGTTAAGGTCAAATCCGGGTGAACGCCAGCTAACTTCGGTGGAATATTTCCACAAACCCTTGCTCCCTTTGCCTATTTTCACCTTCCCTCCGTAGCCTGAAAGTGAGGTTAAAGTACTGTCGTAATTGAGATGCGCGGCATCAGGACGCTGGTAATACCTGGCCGACGAAAGTTGGAGGTTACGAATTGCGTTTACATCACCCTGAATGTCGCTTCCAATAATTTTTGCTTCGAGAAAATACTCTTTTTCTTTCCAATAGTGCATCAGATCCAATCCACCGGTGTAGGCACCTTTATTTAAGAAATTAAGATTCGGGTTATTGATATTTCTGTTTGTAGAGGTAAAAATTCCTCCGAACATCGTGTTGCTCTGGTTAAAATCCTGCTGAACACGTGCAACAGCATAACTTGTAAATGGTTCAACACTCACTTTACGGTCACCTGAAGGGGAATTGATGGTTGCCTTTTCATTTGCAGTAAAGCTTTGAAGGGCTCCGACAGACAATCCTTTCGACGTTTTGCCGCTAAATTTAAGAGCACTTAATATCGTTGTGTTATCGGGTGCCTGAATATATTCCTGATCTTTCAGAGATGGCTGATAGGAAGGTGCATGCCCGACACGCCTGCTGTAAAAAACACTTGCATCGTCCATATCAAAATTAAAAATGGTTTTCCCTTCGAGAAAAAATGGCCGTTTTTCCTCGTAAAAAGTTTCAAACGCGGTAAGGTTCATCACTGACGGATCAGATTCAACCTGCCCAAAGTCGGGATTAACCGTCAAATCAACCGTGAAATTACTGCCCACTCCGATTTTCGCATCCAACCCGATGTTGCCCATAAACCGTTGTCCGCTGCTTGTAAAGGGGTTTCCCGGTTCTTTTTTGAAAGTTTTCATCTCACCCAGCGCATATGGCATCAGTTCGATACGCTGTGATTTCTTTAACCCTTTTATGCCTTGCATTTCACCAAACTGATAAAGTATTCCGGGACCTGTCAATGATTGTTTTTCCCAGTCGCTCTCTTCCTGCAAACGATCGATCCACCGCCAGACATGCATACCCCACACCTGTTCGTCCTTGTTACTGTATCGTAATTGACTCAAAGGAATTTCCATTTCAGCCGTCCATGCCGAATCTTCCCTGGCGACTTTGCCATGCCACACCGCATTCCAGTTCAGGTCAAACAGCATAGGATTGAAAAGAACCATATCAATCTTTTGCCCGCCGGCGGTCATGTCAAACTCAAATCCGGTGCGGTGATCGTGGTAACTATCGAAAGTAATTCCCGCCATATCTCCTGTTAGCTCATCACGTCTGCCAGCTTTACGACTAATCTTTTTAGGCTCATTGTCAACTGCTTTGATAGCGACATAGACGTTCTTATCGTCATATAAAACCTTCACATAGGTCGGTTGCGATGGCTTACCTCCTTCATTGGGAATCCATTGGGTGAAATCTCCTGCCCAGTTTCCCGTTTTCCAGCAGGCATCATCTAATTTACCATCTATTACCGGTTTTGGAGTACTTAACCTTTCGGTTGTATAAATTCTTACTTCTTTAGGTTGAACATTGGTTTTTGTTGTGTCGCCACTTAATTCATTAACCGAAAAAGAGCGTGAAGGGAAGAAGAATATCAGACTAAAAATAAGCGCAATACAATTGACTTTAGAATGTATTCGTAAGTTAAAAATTTTCATTTAAAAGTTAGTCAGCAGTTAATTAATATTAAGCTTGCAAGATAGTATTTTGATTTTGGATTTCATAACCTGCCAGCGACTAAAAGCAGCAAGCAAATACTGCTTTCCCATTTATTCCTTGTTATCCTATGCGTATACCGTCAGTGAAGCATACAACTTCTTTCTGATTCATAATGAAGTGTATCCGGGGATCATATGAGCTAATTAAGCATTTCGGACCGCATCGATGCACCAGATGAACCTGTTTCCTTATTCGATTAACAATATCGCAATCCGATGTATTTCTGATGGATTCATGGCAATTACATTGATATCCAAGCCTGCATTCCGGACAGTTTGATAAACATCGACAGCGAAACTCTCGGGACTTGGTCGTGATTTTGTTTTGTCCTTGCAGAGGATCCTGTTTCCAGAACAATCTTTACACAACGTACAGCATGTTTGGTTCAATAAAAACGCTTTTTGATAGCCTGACAGAAAGACTTCACGTTCAATATCCAGTAATTTATTTGTCATTTCGCGCGACCATTCGGTCGGATAGGCATTTCTATCTGCATATTTGGTTAATCTTATTATCAAACCAGTTTCATACTCTTTGAAAAATCGGTCACAGTCGTTTACTGATGGCGTATTTGGCGGACAAGTCCCTAATCCATAATCGCTGCATCCGAAGGTACATTTTACCCTCACCCAATGCGCAACAACAATCACTTTCGGATCTATCCATTTATAATCAGTAAAGCCATGGCTTATTACAGCAGATTCTATTTCATCTTTACTCATCATGTCAGATTTTAGCGAGTTGTTATTATCCGTTAAGCTCTTTCAGCGTCTTCAATGCATTTTCCTTCAATCCCGGCCATTTTCCCCAAAGATCTTTGTCACACTTCTCAAGATCAGGACAAACAGCACATGATGTTATTTGCTTTTCTTTGGCACATTTCCTGACAGAACATTTAAGCATCGCCTTATTCTGTGGTTTCCCCTCGGCTTTGCATCCATAGCAAAATACGTCATCGGTTGTGAATGGAATGCCAAATTCTTTATTCCAACGATCTGCTAAATCTAACTTCGCATTAAGGTCGTTATTCAAAGTTGCATTGAATATCTTGCATTGCGGATCACATTTGAGACAACAAAACGACATTGCATTGATATCGGGTCGCAATGTAGCGGTTGAATAACAATTGGCACCATTTAATTTGGTAAATGCAACCAGTCCGGCAGAAATACCCAAAACACCTTTTAAAAATTTACGTCTGTTTTCCATTGTTATAATTTTGAATTAGTATGAAGCGATGCTATTTTTGTAGCCTTACAAAGTCTTTTACCGCATTTTTGTAATCATTGCTGTAACCGTAATGTGCTGTAAATATATATTCAGATTCAGGAATAGCCAGTATATTAGCCATTGATGCGATGGCCGTTTTGGTATCCACATTAAAGAACTCATTAAACCGGTCGATTTTACCATTCTTCAGGCTTGACGCATCGCCTGTAAAGAGATACTTATCATTAACCAGGTAACACATCGAACCAACTGTATGCCCCGGGGTCAAAATCGCTTTTATCCTGGTATTGCCAATATTAATAACCTGCTGATCATCGATTAATGTGTAAGCCTTTGTATCGATTTTATTACCGAAGATGAAAAATCTCGATTTTTTTCCATTGAGCAGTTGCTCCTCCGGCCGGGAAAGACAGACCTTCGCATTTTTAAATAGTTTGATTGCTGCGACATGATCTCCATCCGTATGGGTTAAAAGAACAGCAATTACCTTGTCAGTGTTGATATTTAGTTTTTTAAGTTCACCCGAAATGGCTTCTAAATCATTACCAGCATCAATAGCAATGTATTGGCTGCTATCTTTAATCAGGTACAAATTCACGAACGAATCCTTAACCGAAAAGATGTTGCTGACAATTTCCTTCGATTCTGTTGACGTCATTAACTTCACTTCAGATCTTGCTTTCACAGAATATCCGACGAAAAAAATCAGGACCAGGAAGATAACGATTCCGAATCCAGCCAGAACCCGTTTTAATACCCGTCTCATATCTTTTGAATTATTCTTTTGATTTATAATAGGCTAACACATTCATTGCAAACCTTGCTGAAACAGCACCAGGGCCACCGCTCATTTCAATTCCGACTTCAATTGCCTCAATGATTTCACTTTCAGAAGCACCATCATCAATCGCCTGTTTTATATGCCATTCCATACAGGATTCGCAATTTATTACAATTGAAATCCCGATCGCAATGAACTCTTTTTGCTTCTTACTCAATGCTCCGTTCGCATAGGTGTTTTGCTCCATATCAACGAAGGATTGATATACTTTTGACTTTTTAAGATAAAATGAATGTGCTTGTTTGCGTGTTTTGACGATTTGCTCAATTCTATTTTCATCAAGGTTCTCCATGTGAAAGTTGTGTTATCGCAGTTAATATCAGGAACCCGTCTATTCTCATTCAGAATTACCAGCTTATATATTTATGACAGAATGCCAGCCAGTTAGCACCTGTCAAATATGGGGACGTTTTAACCATTGTAAATTTACATAGTTTTCAAGAAATCCAAATCATCATGAATGCAAAAAAAACAAATAATCAACCCGGATGAAAGAACTATTTTTCCCGGCATAAAAAGAGCTGCCGTAATTTACACCGGCAGCTCTTTTTAATATTTTGAAGCAGGACTTCTATCGAGGTAGTATTTTCTAAACTAATTACTATTGTTGGTTACTAATTTTATTTAAAACTTTTTTTATGCCTTATTCCTTTTCAGGTTGAGTTGTTCCGAATTTTCCCTTACTTTTTTATCGGAAAGCGGGTAGAAAAACATACCTACAAAAGCCAGCAGACAGCAGACAGCAGGCATTAAGCTGATCATGATGTGCTCGCCAAATATGGTTTCCTGACTCTGCTGCAACGCATTGGGCATGTAATGGAACACTGCCAGAATCCATCCGCTCATGGCCGAACCAAGGGCCCAACCCAGTTTCTGTGACATAGAAGAAGAAGAGAAAATCAAGCCTGTTGCACGGCGTCCGGTTAGTAATTCCTGATGGTCCACAATGTCGGCAAACATCGACCACAACAATGGCAGAACATATCCGGCGAAAATGGAGATCATGAACTGAAAAATCAGGATCCAGGTGATGCTATTTGGAATGAAATAAAAGCCTGTACTCAATATTCCGGCAATTAACATGGCAATCATATACGTTCTTTTCTTACCGTATTTTTTAGAAATGGAGGGTGCAGCCATTACCCCGATCAGGTTGGCAGCCTGACCAACCAGAAAATAAATAGTAGTCATATCCCAACCTGTTCCTGCCATTTTATAGTTGGATTGTACATAGTCCCTGAAAAAGTAGATCGCAACGCTATCTCGTACTGCATTGAAAAGCAAAGCAGCCAGACCTGTTGCAACTAAAATCCACCAGGGAACATTTCGAAACAGATCTTTTAAATCCTTCCTGATTGAAACATTTTCTTCGCTCTCAATTTGAGTTACGCGCTCTTTGGTCCAGCTGAAACACAACAAAAACAAAATCACACAGATCATTCCTATCGCACCAACGCCCAGGACCCATCCAACCGGAGAGGTACTTATTGATGATTCCGCAGCTTGGGAAGTTTTAGCAAGGTCTACTGTGCCAAATGTTTTGGAAAAAAAGTCAATCAGCGGTTGTAACAACATGAAGGTTACAAAACTGCCAATGAACGCAAATGACATGCGGTATGATGAAAGCGAATTTCGTTCAGTAGGATCGGAAGAAATAGCTCCGAGCAAAGAAGCATACGGGACATTGATCATCGAATACACGATCATCATTAAAGAGTAGGTAACGTATGCATAAATTAACTTCCCGGTTTGGCCGAAATCAGGAGCAAAAAACGTGATGGCACCCATTACAGCAAATGGTATGGCAAACCATAACAAATACGGGCGATATTTTCCATAACGGCTTTTAGTGCGGTCACTGATAATTCCTACAAAAACATCGAAGAACGAATCCCACAAACGGGCAACCAGAAACATGGTTCCGGCTGCAGCGGCAGTGATTCCGAGAACATCGGTATAAAAAAACAAGGAATACATTCCGAAAATTTTCCAGAACATCGAAGAAGCTGCGTCCCCAAAACCGTAACCGATTTTTTCGCGGAGTGAGATTTTCTGATTGATCGAATCTTGCGTCATTTTTTGGTTTTTATTATTTGGTTTGTTGTTTTGATTCCTGCAAAAGTCACTGCGTTATTTGATCCTAAATTCTATTATAATTTTCAATTATCCAAATGTTTATAAATTACATAGTGATTTGAATATCTATTTGTTGCCTGTTGTCTACTGGAATGTCAAGGGTGATAAAACCATCTTTGAAGCTATATTCGCCAAATTCTTTGCCGTTTACCATAACTTTCGAAGGTTGTTGTTAGTTGATTTTACACGTTAATATTTAATTTCTTTCCGGGATTTTGGGCCACAGATGAGAAAGATA
>JANXZJ010000051.1 GCA_025355585.1 Mariniphaga sp.
GGTATAAACTGAAGGTGAGTGAATACTGATGTTTCAAATCTTCGTCTCTATCAAAATGCATGACCGCAGAAACCGATACGGAATCTTTTAAGAATTCGACATGCGCATTTTTCCCTGATGTTCGCCTGTACGGTTCATCCGAAAGGTTGATCCTTCCGAGTTCTGCATAAGCCCAATCCCATCCGCCTTTGATGTAATCTTTGGCATATTTGTCGGTATTCTCTTTGCTGAAACGTTCATAAACATATTGCCCAAACTGAAACTCCGAAGCTGTTTTAACGGCTTCACGTCCCGACTTTTTATCGATCATTGACCGGATGGTTCCGCTTTTCTGATCAAACGCAACCCTGAAAAATTCGTTTTCAATGGTGGCATTCTTTGTATCACATACCAGCGTCGATTTTTGTGGAACACTGGTATCATCAACCGGAACAAACGTAGTATATCCCATTGAAGGAATATGATTTGCTGCAAATTGAATGATATTCTTATTCCTGGAAAGTGGTACAATTTCACCGGTTTCCATATTTTTCAATGCTTTTTTCAGTGTCTGAATTGTTTGAATCGTCACCAAACCACTTCGTTCCCAAGGCAATGGATTGTAGACAACGATGCGGTCAGCCGATACATTAACAGCTCCCGCAAGTCCTTTCATTTGCCGGCTAACAGCGGGATAAAGAAACTTTTCAGCCAGCGAGATATGGTTCGATTTTTCTTTCCATGAATATTCAATGGGTTCGTAATAGCCTTTCGCGCGTAAATTCTCAAATTCATCACCATAAGCCCAGTAACCTGCGTGTCCATGACTCATTGCCATCCCAAAAGAATGCTCGTCAAACAGATTTATTTGTTCGAGCGCGCCATCCACAACCGGAATCATTGCCTCTTCGCTGGATTTTCCCCAAATAGCTGTCAGGGTATTCAATGCCTCCAGATTTGTGGCAGACTTGCTCAATGACATGCCTGCTTTCACCTCACGCGGCATCGACATATATCCGTGAATCCATGTATCGGGCATATCCCCTTTTACAACAGGTAATTCAGGATCCTCTTTGATAATCGAATTGTAAAAATCGGCCATGCTTCCGGTACGAACTTTTGCCCCCGGATTTTTCTCTTCAATGTCCTTCAGCGCTTTTTTAAATTCCTCAAATGAAGGTGCTCCTGTATTGTCATTCGTATGAATGATCGCCATCCACGTCTGATATGGCCATCCTTCAGGTGGCGCAGGTGATGTCCCATAATACGGACCAAAATACATCGTCATTAAACGCGATTTATCGGGACCTTCCCACCAGAAAAGCAAAGGAACTTCCGGCGATTTTGAAGCCGCATTACACCCAATGTGAAGAAATTTAATCCCTGCATTCGAAAGAATGGTCGGCAATATCCATGAATGACCGGGGACATCAGTTTGTTTTGCATCAATCGGCAAAGATAAACCTGCGTCTTTATTTATTTTTGAAGAATAAGACAACGATCGTACCAATGGTTCCAGGTCGGAAGCTTCCGTTTCAAAAGTAAATGGCATACCATGAACCTGAAAATTACCATCTTTGATTGCCTTCTCAATCCTTACCTTCACTTCAGGCTTCGACTTCGAAAGCATCTCTTTCATCGGCCATCCTGAAACGGTCCATTTGAATTGCTGGTTCGCAGGCAATTGTTTCGACTGATCGATGATATCCAAAGCACCGGTCACCATTGATGTCGAATAGTTATAAATAACATTGTCAGACCAATCGGTATATCCGATATCAAAATGGGTTTTGAAAACGACGATAACCTCTTTCACTTTAGGTTGAGGGAGTTTGGTCTGCCCTATTAAGTTTAAAGTCGTCGTAAAGAGCAACAAACAAGCGATGGAAATCTTCATCTTTTTCATATTAGATGTTTACTTTTTAACCGCATCCTCAAACATCTTAATGGCAGTAAACAGAACACCAGCCTCACCTCTGAAAGTACCCGAACCCCGCGGTTTATTATCAACTGAATACCATTCATAGAAGCCGTTGTTATCCTTAACACGTTTGAGCATAGGTTGCAACTGTTCGTAAGCTTCCTGCAAAAAACCGTTTTTAATCAATTCATGAATCATTCGTCCGCCAAACCAGGTCCAGTCGCCCCCGTTCTGGTAACTGTAAACAGGGTTCATGATTTTATTGGCAAAGAACCCTTCGGGATAAGGTGGATAAAGTGTCAGTCCGATTGAACCTGCCCCCGCTTGTTTTACACGTTTAATCATCTCATCAATTGATGTTTTGATCTCTTTCTTACTTAGCAGACCTGCTTCAATTGCAATTGCTGTACCTCCAAAATAGTAGATCTTGTTTTCATCAAAATCAGCAGGAAAAGGAGATCCTTTTTCGAGGTATATATGGGGAATAAATTTTTGATTTTTCTTATCCCACAAATACTTACGGCTGTTATCAGCAATATTTTTCCTGATTTTTTCCCATTTTACTTTCGTTTCAGGGAGTATCTCTATCATGTCGTTCAAGGCAATGATAAACATCGCATTGTCGTAGATATCGATGGCCGGGTGTGTATTCGCGTCCAGATCGACACCCCAGCCATGCTCAGGCTGAACATCACCCCAGTCAGCAGTTGTTGCGCCGATAATCAATCCGTATTTTTGATTGTACCGGTTCTTCATTAAAAAATCCATCGACCACTCAAGTCGTTCCTTAACCGTTTTATCTCCGATCTTTTCATCTAAAATTGTCCGGTCGCCGGTTAATTGGATGTATTTATAAACCGCCTGCATCAATGAACTTTCCTGATCTGTTTCAACTGTGTTTTTATGGGCCGCATAACGGGGTTCCAGTTTTGAATAAGAAAAGTCGGTTTCCCCTTTGCTAATCTTTTCAGCAGGGGTAAACCCATCAATGATATTGCCATCTTCGCCCTGCATCCTGAAAAAGACAAGTAGATTTTCTTTGAGAACCGATTTGTCATTCACCTGAGCTGCCAGTTCGATAAAGGTGTTGTAATCGCGGATCCATACTTCGCGGTAACCATCACCCGCATTAAAACCGGCTTTCATCACCTCCAAAGCTTTGGCCTTCACGAAAGGGAAATATTCATTGTTTTTGATTTTTACCGCAAGATCGCTGTCAGCTAATTTTTGAGCGGATGTTGTGCAGGCTAAGGCCAGTACAAACAAGATAAATAAGGAATATTTTTTTTTCATACTTATAAATTGATTATTTCGGGATTGCTTATTGTTTTAATGATAAATCTGATTGTCAATTCGTTGTCCTCCGGGAATTCACAACCAAATTTGATAACATGTTTTCCGGTTTTTAAGCCGGGAATGGCTTGCTGAATCGGAATGTCTTTTTTGAAGCTTCCTTTGCTGTTGTACATTTTGAGCGTTGTGCCATCACATACGATTGTATTCCCAGCCTCATATTCGCCTGGCAAATCAAGTTTGAAATAGCCATCCAGTTCTATCCAGGGCTTACTGACCGCACCCGATTTTCCTATAAAAGTCAGTGTGAAATTAAGCGGCTGATCAGCGTCTGTATTTACAATATTCCATTCAGAAAAAGTTGGCTGACCTGGTTGAAGGAGCTGCTTGGCATGTTCAAATCGGAACTTATGAAACGGATAAAGCTTCCAGCCCTGGTTATCTTTTTCGAGATGAAAATCGTTTTCAGGATTCTTCAATCGTTCCAATTGGTTGGCAGAGAAAATCTTCGTTTTGTATGCCGTCTGCCAAAGCTTGATAAGCGCAAGTAACTGATTTGTGTCCGGATTTTTTTGCAAGCTTTTATACCGTGCAACCAGTGCAAAACCTGCGTTATATCCTGCAGCCCTGGCCATCATCCATTCGATGTCTTCAACCGTCGTCGTTGACGATAGTAAAAACCATCCCAGCATATTTGGCATGTAATTGCGTTCCAGAAAGGGTTGATTTTCTAACCTATAATCGCCTTGTGATTCACGGAAGCCTCCATACCATGGTTCGCCCCAGTTCCAGTAATGACAAATGTGCCAGTAATAATGGCTCGACCGGCTTGTGCCGTTAACCAGGGAGTGATTGGTTTCCTTAATAACCTTTTCCGCAAAGGCTTGCATACCATAATCACCTTCTCCTGAAGACATACATCCTTCGTGACCATCAAAATCCATATGTGAGACTCCGGTTTCGCTAAAAAACCTACCCAGATTTCCCGCGATTTCCTGCTGCAAGTCAAAATTCGGAA
The DNA here is from genome assembly GCA_025355585.1 of Mariniphaga sp. GTDB lineage: Bacteria > Bacteroidota > Bacteroidia > Bacteroidales > Prolixibacteraceae > JAAFHB01. Next base: position 4,212 of record JANXZJ010000051.1, read on the forward strand.
AAAGTGTATTATACGGGTAATCCATCAGCATACCAACCGGTTCACCTTTGGTATGACCGGAAGCTGTTGTACCATAAGCTCCACGCTGGCATTCGAGCAAATTAAAAGGTTGCCCGGCACTCACTTCTTTGAAACGGATAATTTCTTCACCGATTCGTACCGCATGCAGCGTACTTGGTTTGATATTTTTAAAATAGGTATCTGACTGAACAGGAATTTCAGCCGTTGTGGAAATTATACTTTCTGCCAGTGAAGACGATCCCGTCTGAGCAAGGCGTTTGTCGGGAACCGGGGAAACATATGGATCATTGGTGTTGATAAACGTACTGAGGGTATGGACACCGATTCGAAGTCCTTTGGCAGCAGCTTTCTCAACACACATTTTCATTCCTGCAACACCGTTGGGGAAGCTCACCGGGTCGAGGATAAAATGCCCCCATGATTTAAACGGACCTTCATGGTAAAGCGACATGAGGCCCGCCTTTTGCGTGTAATCCAACATGGCATCTATGTTCTTTTCATCGAAATCAGAAATGAGGTACGCCCGTCCGGTTTCGGGTGACTGTTTTAGCCAAACACCATTAATCATTGGGTGAGGAAGTCCTTCAGCAAGTTCGATCACGCCAACACGCGACAGTACCTGATCTTCGCGACAACCAAAGAGTGCAATTGCTGAACCAATGGTTGTTTCGTTGGAAATAGCCTCAACCGGCATGTTGGGATAATTCTGTCCCCAAACAGTAACCCTCCGGTTTTTGGAACGATCAAGACTGAACGCCTGCAGGCTGCTGCCATATGGCTGACTGATTGCGACTGAACCACGCGATTCATCTGCTCCTTCGTCATTCTTCAAAACTCCTCCAAGCGTTTTTGCATTTAATGCCTGAAGGCCAATCGCAAAATCGCCATCACGTACCACCCCGATAACTTCACCAATCGTTTTGCCTATTATCGTAGGATATGGCCCCCAGCAAACGGCATTCACCTTTTCTTTGGCACTCAGCCGAATTAAATGAAATGCCAGATGGCTTTTGTTTTGGGTAATTTTAATTTCGGCTGAGATTTTAGAAACCGGGAAACTCAGCGTAATTACATCCGATTTGCTGTTAAAAACGGCACGGGACGGTTCTTCCCATTCGCTACCAACACGAATTCTTAATAAGGGTGCCTTTTCACCAATTGGCAGATAATTTTTACCTGTAGAAGGGTTCAACATTTCTGTTAGCTGACCACCTGGTGAGATGGTCAGGTTTAGATCATCCGTCTGAAGGCTTATCTGCTGAGCAGAAAGAGTCAAAACTTGAAAAAACAGGATCAAACTAATACAAAGCAGTTTTTTCATATAAATTGATTTTAATGGCCGCATGGAACTGAAGATCAGCAAAGCTTAAAGTCCTATTTGTACGCTGATCCGGAATAGCTGCATGATCAGATATCCGTTTCCTCATCTGGAAAAAATTACATTTTTATTCTACTGATTTTAATATTCCATGCCTCCATTTCAAGATTCAGTGATTTTGATTTCTCACTTTCAGGAAGTTGTGTAAGATCAACATTGATTTCCCGACTTTCGCCTGGCATCAGCGTAAAGTAATTATCACTGAAGAAAACGGGAAGAGCCAGCTCGCCGCTCTTTTCATCGGCTATTTTAAGCCGGATAAAGAACGCTGTTTCACCACCGGGATTTCTGATTACCGCGATTTTTTCACCCTTGGAATTCGTCTTGAATTCAGCCTGCAAGGTGGTTTGTTTTAAATCATTCAGCTTTTCGTAGCTTTTCCCGGGTTGCGACAACCAGTAGAAATTCTGATCTTTCAGTTTATTTTCCTTATCAAGCAGTTTTAGTCTTAAAAAATAGACATCATCCTTTATTCCCGGTGACTTGATTTTATGTTGTAACGACACTTTATTGGCTAAGAAAGAAGCTTTATATTCGTCTTTTGACAGAAGCTTACCGTGAATATCAAACAATTCGGAACTGATTGTCAAGTCCTTTTGATCGATGAGCGTCTGATTGACAACACAAACAGAAGAATCGTTGAGGTTTAACTGAATATGAAGTGGCACAGCACCATGCTGATATCCGTAGAAACCACCATTCTGCTCAAGGAAAACATCATAGAATTGCCCGCGCAAGGCAGTCCAGGGGTTTTGGTTCTTCCAAACCAGCATACCTGAATAGGTGGTCCACATCCCGGCGCTGAAACCTTCCTGAAGGGCACGGTACTGTTCGTAATTAACCAACTGCGCTTTTTTACAAAAATCATCGATACCAACGGCTTTGCCATACTGATCGATGTAATTGTCGTATGGAATGTATTTATGGTAGGTCCAAGTTGGGTTCTCTCCTCTTTTACCGGGGAGAACAAGGTCCTTTTCGGTCATTATTTTGCGCATTGTTTCCACATTTGGAACACCCACTGAACCCAATTCAGGATTAAAAGGGAAGGAAGTTACCGTAAAGAAGTGAAGCGGGTTCTGTATATTATAAGGTCCATCGCCGTTACCACCCAAAGTATTCATTGCCAAATCAGTTGACGTTGATTCATTCAGGTAGTATCTTGTTCCGTCATATTTCGGAAAAACTTCATTCTTCAGTTTTTTATCGATGTCAGCCGGGGGAGGAAACTCGTTGCCACCCACCCAAATATAGAGACTTGGATGGTTACGCAACATCTTTACCTGATCGATTACCGTGTTGACGAATAAGGAATGATTATCAGGATATGCACGGCGACGATCCTGCGTTTCCTTTTTTAAAGGGTCAAACCAGCGACCGTTGCAATCGCCCGAGACATAAAGGTCCTGCCATACCAGCAAGCCGTACTTGTCGCAGGCATCATAAAATTCGGGACGTTCGGTCATCGATCCACCCCACACCCTGATCATATTCATGTTCATTTCGGCATGCATCTTCACATCTGCTTCATAACGCTTTTCAGACAATCGCAAAAGCGCATCCGAAGCTATCCAATTTCCACCTTTGATGAAAACATCCTGGCCATTTACAGAGAAGATCCTTGCCCTGATTTTTTCGTCGAAGCGGCTCGCAGTTTCCCTGATTCCGAACGAAACATTCTCGTTATCAGAAATCCCTGATCCATTGAGTACAAATGAGAATTCGATGTTATAAAGCGGATGTTCGCCCATCCCATTCGGCCACCATAACAATGGGTTCTCAATTTTGAATTCCGGAAGTGCAACCGTAATTTTCTCACCGGCAGGGATCTCTACTATTTTCGAAACCTCCAGTTTTCCGCATCGTGCAATTACTTTACCGCTTTGTTTGGAATCAGTACTATTCAACAGATCAACTGAAGTAACAACCATTGCTGGTGCTTGTTTTCCGGTTGGAATTCTTTTGCCAGGCACTTTCGTTTGCACAAAAGGATCAAGCAAATCGACAGGACCTGTAATTTCAATTGCCACTTCATCCCAGATACCTGTATTCCGGTCTTTAATCGGGCATATCCAGTCCCAACCTGCCGTAAATTGCATGGTTACAGACTTCGCAATGGTTCCGTCACCACCTTGTCCGTTCGGCGCTCCGACAGGATCAGGCGGGCGAACCAGCACTGCAAGACGGTTCATCCCTTTTTCAAGGTAAGGGGTAACCAGGTATTTCTCGCGAAGAAACATCCCCTGATGCGTATCCGGATTGATCTTTTTTCCATTCAGATACATATCAGCCGAATAGTTGATCCCTCTGAATTTCAGCCAGACCTGCTCCCCTTCTTTCAGATCTGGAAGATTGAACTGATTATAAAACCAATACGTGTAGTAATCGGCTCCTGTGTTATAGATATCGGGAATCTGCTCATTGTTCATCCCAAAGAAGGGATCCGGAACCTTCTGGTTATGAAGCAAGGTCGTTAGTACCGTTCCCGGAACGACAGCTTCCATCCAATCATATAACTTAAAATCTTTTCCGGTAACAACAGTTCCGTCAACAAGTACATCGATTGCTTTTTTAGCTTTCCAACCCGAATTAAGTTTGATTGCTTCATGTTGTGCAATCGCCGGAAGGGTAAGAATTGTCAACAATACAACAAATAGTCTTTGAATTTTCATTTTGAATCTTTTAACGATTTTCAGATTTTAGATCACTCCTACTTGGAGGAAGATTTTTAACTCCCCATGCAACATTTGGTTGTGCACCCATTTCAAAGATCAGGGTGCCACCAGCGGTCAGTTTTTTGCGGTCAATCCAGCAGTCATCAACCTTTTCGCTGTTGAATGAAGCTGACTGAATATACATATTCGTTTTCGAATTGTTTTTTGTTTCGATAACCAGTTCCTTTCCTGAATAATACTTTGGATCGAGTTGAATGGTTACTTTATCGAAGAGCGGACTTCCAAACTGAAAAGTCGGATTCATCGCTGCATGTCCCTGAACATCAAACAAACCCATTGTGGCCATCACGTACCAGGCACCCAACTGCCCCTGATCTTCATCCTGTCCGAAACCATAACCGTGCATAGGCTCTGCTCCGTAAAATTCATTACAAATCGTCCTGCTCCATTTCTGCGTCAGCCATGGTTTTCCGGAATAATTAAACAGGAACGAATGGTGCAAACAAGGCTGGTTGCCATGATTGTACAGCTTTTCAAGTCCCGAAAAACTATCAAGTTCTTTCCCTCCGCCAAAAGTTGATTTCTGACTCTCGGTAAAGGTCTTCTCAAGTCGCTCATTAAATAAATCTTTCCCAATCAGTTGCATTAAACCGGCCGGGTCCTGCGGCACATACCAGGTGTACTGAAATGCATTTCCCTCCTGGAATCCGCGCCATGGCTGCATCGGATTAAAGTTTTCGATAAACTGCCCGTTCGCGTATTTCGGACGAATGAATTTGGTTTCAGGATCGAACAGATTTTTCCAGCCATCTGCCTGTTTCATCAGCTTCTGATAATCTTCTTCCTTACCCAGTGATTTAGCAAACTGGGCAACGGCATACGAACTGAAGCTATATTCGAGTGTATGTGATGCAGAGAAATTAAAGGTCCAGTTCTTGGCAATCATTGTATCTTTCGATGGACTATAACCGTTGTTTACAAAATAATGCAAGTCGTACTTTCCCGAACCAAATGAACGGTTTACATATCCTGTTTCGTTTTTATAGGCTGTTTGGTAGGCTTGCTCAATGTCGAAATCGCGGATACCACAATTGTAAGTTGCAGCAAGCATCAATCCGAAGTAATTGGTTTGCACACCATTCGAGTGGGCGCCTGCGGCAACACCATCGTGCAGCCAACCCGTTTCCTTCGCAAAATCGAGGTTCGACTGCATATATTCACTTTGGTAATCGGGATATGCCAATGCCCACAACTGACCAAGGTTCCAGAAAGCGCCCCAGATACCGTCCGTATTGTAATGATTATATTTTGGTTTCCCCTTATCGTTCAAAGGAATCTGACCAATTCCGCCGTCATTACGCGGATATTGACCATTAACATCACTGGCAATTCCGCGACCCAGAAGTGCATGATAAAGTCCTGTATAAAACTTTACACGATTGATGCTGTCACCTCCTTCGGCTTTGATCCGTCCCAGTTTTTCATTCCATTTATCGTGGGCAGTTTTTTTAACCGCATCAAAGGTTTGTCCGGTAGCTTCTGCAACAAGGTTTTTACGTGCATTTTCGATACTTGTGTACGAAAGCCCCACCAGCATCTCAACCACTTCATCTTTTTTTGTTGAGAAATTGAGAAACATTCCGTTTCTGATCCCTTTCGTTTCACGTTGATTCTGAAAGACAAGAGAGTCGGTGAAGGAACCAAATGATTCGGGTTCCTTGTTCAGCTGAATCACAAAATACATTTTTACCCGTTTTCCCGGATCGCAAACTTTGAGGTATTCAGGATAGGTTTCGATCGAGCCTTCCAATTCAGATTTTCCGGACAAGCGGATAATGGCCTCGGTCACCCCACTGCTTTCACCCTGACGGTGCCCAACATCAAAAATGATACGTGATTCTTTCGACTCGGGGAATGTATAACGGTGAAAACCGACTCGTTCTGTAGCAGTCAGTTCAGCTTTGATGCCATAATCTTTTAAAAACACCGAATAATAACCCGGTTCGGCATGTTCGGATGCTTTATCGAAACGTGAACGGTAACCGGCATCCGGGTTTTCAAGTGTCCCCGGAACAGTTTGCAAAACGCCCGTTATTGGCATCGTAACCAATCCACCAATCTGGAATTCATGGAAATGACCAAATCCTTCGATTGATGTATGACGATCATCGTAACCACAAGGCATCCAACTGCCGGGACTTCCATATGCATTGGTATGAGGCGCAAGCTTTGCCATCCCGAAAGGCAATGAAGCCGGTGTGTAAAAGAACCAGCGACCATGCACAGACCCAATTTGTGGGTCGACATATGCCGATGGATTGAAGGTTTCCTTTTTTACCGTGCACGAAGCAAAAACACCGAAAAGGCCTAAAAGAACCAGAATTCTTAATTTCAAATTTACATTCCTTTTAATCATTATTTCCCCATTTTTTATTTGGAACTGATCCCATTTCTAACTCCAGCGTACCTCCGGCAACCACATCCTTAAACTTCAGCTTAGGCACATTTAATGCCTTACCGTTCAATTTGGCAGACTGAATATAGATATTTTCACCGGAGTTGTTTTTAGCTTTAATCAGGAAGGGTTTCCCCCCGTTGTACATCTTGTCAATGTGAATATTAACCTCTTCGAACAGTGGCGAAGTGAGATCAAAGGTCGGATCGTCGGTCACGGCTCCATTCATTTCGAACAAACCCATCGAGGCAATTACAAACCAGCCGCCCATCTGACCCTCATCTTCATCACCTTCCCATCCATGGTAGGGTGAATTCCCGTAAAAACTATCGAGGATGGCACGCGAATATTTCTGGGTGAGCCATGGTTTTCCGGAGTAGTTGAATAAAAATGAAGCCTGCATATTCCCTTCGTTGCCATGGTTGATGTAATACTCAAAAGCGATCTCCTGGTGACGGTCGAAAGCGTGAGCAGCAAAATTATGCTTAACCGATTTCTCAAAACCCTCTTCCAATCGTTTATTAAACAGATCTTTCCCAATAAGCGATACCAGGCCATTTACATCATGAGGAACATACCATGTATATTGCCAGGCATTCCCTTCGACCCAATGCTTACCCGAAAACTGATCAAAATCTTTCATCCAGTTTCCGTTTGCGTCTTTCGGAACCTGCAATTTCAATTCCGGATTAAACTGGTTTTTCCAGTTTTCCGATCGTTTGCTGAAAAGCTTGTAATCATCGTCTTTATTCATTGCTTTCGCCAATTGCGCAGCACAAAAATCGGTATAGGCATAATCCAATGTCCGGCAGGCGGCATCAATCTCGAATGGAACGTAACCTAACTTGTTGTAAACGTTTAATCTTTCCATTCCAGAAAGACCGGTTCCCGGGAATCTTTTACCCTGCTCCATCCCGTTATGCCTGACCGCATCGTATAATTTGTTCTTGTCGTAATCCCTGATTCCCTTTTGATAAGCCGAAACCATCAGCGCAATTTCGTGGGTTACTTCCATAATTCCCGTCAATTTCAAACCTGTCGGACCATTGTTTGTCCATCCTGTTTTGTCGAAAAGTTCGAGTTCTGTCTTCACCCAATTATTCATGATATCAGGTGCTACAAGGGAAAGTATCGTGTTGTAATTCCAGAAAGTATTCCAGAATGCATCACCACCATACATAACACCACCTTTGGGTAATTGTTGAATTTTATTGAAAGGATCCATGTAGCGGCCATCCACATCACTCCAGGTTTGTTTGGCAAAACTTCTGTAAAAATTGGTGTAAAATTTCTCTTTGTTTAGTTCGCTCCCTTTCACCTCAATCGTTGAAAGAAGTTTGTTCCATTGACCCTTGGCAGAAGCTGCCGCTGCTTCAAAATCCCATCCAAATGGTTCCAATTCAGTTTTCAGGTTGTTTCTTGCACCTTCCATATCAACCAGCGAAAGCCCCACTTTCATCATGATAGATTCGTTATCACTTGTTGAATAAGTTACGTAGGCACCAACATCCTTCTTCCCGGCGATTTGATCAATATTGGTTTTGATCGTATTATCTTGCCAACCATTCAACGATTTAAATGGCTTATTAAACTGAATCGTAAAGTAGAGCGTATACTCTCCGAAATCGGCTTTTGTTTTGGCAAATCCCTCAACTACATTATTTCCGATCTTATTGATGACTGCGCTTTGAATATCAATTTTATATTCCGTTGGAAAGTTTAAAACCAACAGGATACGAACATCGTCTTTGGCCTTAAAGGTATATTTGTGAAAACCACAATGGGTTGAAGCAGTTAGTTCAGCTTTGCAATCGGCATCGTAGAGTTCACAGGAGTAATACCCCGGAGATGCTTTCTCGCTTTCCTTAAGGATGCGGGAATGAAAACCCGCCCCCGCGCCGCGATAAGCTTTTGAACTGGCACCATTGTCCTTTGTAAAATCCTGCGTTGCGGGCATCACCATGAGGCCGGCCATTGTCCAGGCATGAATATGACTAAACCCGGTAACATTCATGATCGAATAATCGTAACCCGCCATCCAGCCAGATTCCTGATTATCGGGTCCCAATTGCACCATACCATAAGGTACTCCGGCATATGGACCTAACATCCATCGCGAATTGGAAGTTCCCGTAAAAACATTCACATAATCAACCGGATTACGGTTGTCTTGAGAAAAGGAGGGATGGACAAAACCAAGAGTTCCCAACAGAAGAAAAATGAGTTTAAGCTTCATTCGATATAGTTTTCTTTTAACGTTTAATATCAATCGCATAGGTGAATTTTTCGGCAATGTAAAACCCAATGTTGTATTCGATTGGCCGGTTTCCGGGATCAGAAACAAATCGTTCACGGACCAGCACCGGATCGCCTCTTTTAATCCGCAATCTTTTGGCAGTGATTGCTGAAGCACTTTTTGCATGTATTCTTTCACGCGAAACGGCGGGCGTTACATGGTAATCCTGTTCAATAATATCATAAAGAGGTCGCGTAAAATCTTCTTTCCCAGTTAATCCAATTCGTGGATGAAAATAACTTTCAAAATAAACAAAAGGTCCGTCTTCGAATCCGCGTAACCGAACCAGGCAAAGCACTTCTGTATCCTCCGGAACTTGCATAAAAGCGGCTATTTTGGCATCTGCCTTTGCCCATTTCGTCTCAATCAGAAAATTAACGAATACGACGCCCTTTTCCGACATCTCCTGCGTAAAACTATGCCAGCTATCCAGGTTTGTTGTTAGCGTATTCTCCGAGACTTTCGTTCCCACCCCTTTTTTCCTGACCAAAAGACCTTCGTACTCCAGTTTATTGGTGGCCTGCCTGATTGTATTTCGGGAAATCCCAAGCCGCTTGGCGAGATCCACTTCTTTGGGTAAAAATCCACCGTTTTTAAATTCGGGAAGTTCAATTAATTTACGCAATAACTCTTCAACCTGATAATGAAGCGGTACAGGACTACTATGATCAATGCTTAATTCCATTTGTACATATGTTCAGACATGCAAATAAAATGAAATTAATTGGAAAATAAAACCAGTTATAAAACATGTAATTAAGAAACCCGTTGCTGGCAAATGATTCAGATCAATTGGCCTGCAACGGGTATAAATTTGATGTTTAAACTAAGCGTTTAATATTATTTTACCACCTTGCTCACTTTAAATACAACAGCATATTTCGATGGTAAAGATTTTGCCTGACTTTCAGAAACGGAAAGTTTAAAACCTGTACCATCCGCTTTCCATTTGAATGAACTTCCCTTTTTGCCTGGCATTGTGATTTTAGCCCCTTTTTCAGGAACAAAATCCTTTACAAGAATTTCCAGTGGAAGTTGCTCATTTTCTGCCAACAAATATATGATATAGGCAGCGCCATCCTTCCCTTTGGTGAAACGCAATTTGCCATCCACATAGGGAGAAACAGGCCGGGTGTTGTAAATTGCCTCACCATTTATCTTCAACCATGTACCCATATCATTCAGTCGATCATACGCTTCGGCGTACCAGGTGCCATCGGGACCCGGACCAATATTCAGCAGCAGGTTACCGCCTTTGGCAACAATATCGGCCAGCATGTGAATCATATCGCGTGATGGTTTCATTTTGGCGTTGTATGAAAAAGACCAGCCGCCGCCCATGATAATACATGATTCCCAAGGGTAAGGCAACAATTTACCCGGAACCATATTCTCGGGTGTCAGGTAATTTTGATTTTTGCCCTCGACTGCGCGGTCAACAACAATGGCATCGGGTTGTTTCGAACGGATTTTGGTAACCAGTTCATCCATTTTAATATCCTGGTTAAAAGCTTTTTTAACGCTGAGACCAGGAACCTGGGGAGCCTCACCCGTCGGGACAGTCTGCTTCTGAACCCAGCCTCCGTCAAACCAAAGAAGGTCAATTTTACCGTAATTCGTGCATAGTTCCATCACCTGGTTATGCGTAAAATTCACAAAACTGTTCCATCGTTCAGGATACTTTGCGGGGTCATAATTTACATTTCGGTCTAGCGGAGGAAAATGAGACCACCAGTAATCCGGACTGTGCCAGTCGGGTTTTGAGAAATAAGCACCAACCCACAATCCCTGGTTGCGGAAGGCATTGAAAATCTCTTTGGTTACATCCGCCTTCGGACTGGTGTGAAACGGACAATCCTTCCCGGTTATCTTATAATCAGTGTACTTGCTGTCGAACATGCAAAACCCGTCGTGATGTTTTGTGGTAAAAACAACGTATTTCATACCGGCATCCTTTGCTGCTTTGGCCCATCTCTCCGGATCAAACTTTACGGGATTGAATGTTTTACCAAGGTTCTCATACTTTTTTTTATAGGCAAAGTAGTCTTTCACCGTGTCGGGCACACACCATCCTTCGTCTTCGGGACAAATCGACCACGATTCAACAATTCCCCACTGGCTATAAGGGCCCCAGTGCATCAGCAATCCGAATTTGATATCCTGCCATTCACCAATCCGCTGTTGTATAAGCGGATTTGGATCAGGAACATAGGTCTGCCCTTCGTGCTGAGCAGAAACTTTCAATACTGTAAGTATCAGAAAAAGAAAAGCCAATTTTAGTGATCTCATGGATGAAGTTATTTATTACATTCGTTTGCTATTCCGGTTTGTAAAAATAGTACAATGAAATGAAATTGATCAAAGACAAACTGTACTTTTTAAACTATTTTAGTAACGCATACGAAGTTCTTATAAAATATCATGATTAAAAAAATTTGTTTTATCTTGGTACCTTCTAAAAATTAATAAAATAGCAATGAAACGAGTACTTACAGGAATCTCGGTTTTACTGTGCTGCGCCTGCTTCTGGAGCTGCAAGCCTGACAAAACCTTTACCGCCAACGAAATTTCACTTATCCCCCAGGTTCAAAAGATGGTACTGGGCAAATCCTCGTTCAAGTTTAAAAGAGGTACTTTACTGGTGGTGGAAAATGCAGAGCAAAAACTTGTTGCTGATCAACTTGCCGGATTATTCGAGAAATCAGCAGGGTGGAAACTTCAGGTTGCATTAGGAGGCGACGAGGGTTCAAATCAGGTTTATTTTAAAACAGAACCAAGTTTGCCGGCTGAAGCCTATTCGCTGGAGGTTCAGAAAAACCGTATCGAAATAAAGGCTTCACAACCGGCAGGTTTCTTCTATGCCATGCAGACTTTACGGCAATTGCTTCCTGCTGAAATTGAAAGCAGTCAGAAACAGGAAAAAACTGAATGGCTGGTTCCTGTCATTCGTATTTCAGACAGCCCATCCTTCCCATGGAGAGGCTATATGCTCGATGTTTCGCGCCACTTCTTTTCGAAAGTTGAAGTTTTGCGCATGATCGACAACCTTTCTTTTCATAAAATCAACACGTTCCACCTGCACCTGACCGATGATCAGGGCTGGCGTATTGAAATTAAAAAATATCCCAAACTAACCGAAGTTGGCGCCTGGCGCGTTGATCGCGAGGACAAACCGTGGGATTCGCGCCCCAAACAGGTATCCGTAGAAAAAGCTTCCTATGGCGGATTTTACACGCAGGAAGATATCAAAGAAATGGTTGCTTACGCTCAAAGCCGGTTTGTGACCATCGTTCCTGAAATTGAAATGCCGGCGCACGTAACTGCAGCATTGGCAGCTTATCCGCAATATTCGTGCACAGGCGGTCCTTTTACAGTACTGCCGGGCGGCGTTTGGCCGATTACAGATATTTATTGTGCAGGAAACGATTCAACCTTTCTTTTTATTGAAGATATCTTAAGCGAGGTAATCGATTTGTTTCCATCAAAATACATTCACGTTGGCGGTGATGAGGCGACAAAAACAGAATGGGAAAAGTGTCGGAAATGCAAACTAAGGATCAAAACCGAAG
>JANXZJ010000121.1 GCA_025355585.1 Mariniphaga sp.
GGTAGATTACTTCCTGAAATGCGAAGCATTCACGAATTCCTATAAAAATCCAATTAAAAATATGAGTAAAACCATTGCCTAAAGTGCTGTGAACCTTCATTGCACATCCAATTATTTTTCTGGTCAAATCCTCATATTTCATCCGAAAATAATTTGTTTTTTAATTGCCGGATGGAACTCGCCTGTGAGATTTTCATCCGTGTTTGTGTTTAGCGAACATATTCGTTTCATAAAATTCACCTTTTAATAATGCCAAAATCCTCCAATCCTAAAATCCAATGAATCATAATTTAAACGTTATCCTTCAATCCTTTCATCCAATGAATCCTGGTTCAGACTTCATCCTATAATCTTAAAATCATATAAATCCTAATTCAGACACTATCCTATAATCTTAAAATCATATAAATCCTAGTTCAGACTTCCTCCAACGAATCCTAATTCAGACTTTATTTCACCACCACCGCATCAACCGGACAAACCTGACGGCACGCATCGCATTTGATGCACAGTTCGGTGTTGATTACATGTTTTTCGTGAGGTGCAAACGGAATCGCGTCAACGGGACATCGTTGCACACATTTGGTACAACCAATGCAATCGTCTGTAATTGAATAATTCACGAGTGCGGCACATTTTCCCGTCGGACATATCCCATTCAGATGCGCTTCATACTCTTCCCTGAAATATTTAAGTGTACTTAAAACAGGATTAGGCGCCGACCGGCCTAAACCGCAAAGAGATCCTTTCTTCGTCCATTCAGCAAGTTTCTCCAGCTTCTCCAGGTCACCGGGTTTCCCTTTTCCCTGTGTCAGATTTTCGAGCATGTCAAGCATTCGCTTAGTTCCGACACGGCAAAAGGTACACTTTCCGCACGATTCTTCTTGCGTGAAAGAGAGGAAGAAGCGCGCAATATCGACCATGCAATCGGTATCGTCGAGTACGATCAATCCGCCGGAACCCATCATCGCACCAAGGCTTGTAAGTGACTCGTAATCAATCGGCGTATCTTCAAGACTTGCAGGGATGCAACCGCCTGAAGGCCCACCAATCTGCACCGCCTTAAAGGTTCGTCCGTTCGCAATGCCGCCGCCAATCTCTTCGACCACTTGTTTGATGGTCATTCCCATAGGTACTTCAATTAATCCGCCGCGCGCCACTTTTCCCGCGAGGGCAAAAACCTTTGTTCCCTTGCTTTTCTCGGTTCCGATACGCGTAAAACGGTCGACATTATCGCGCATGATGTATGAAATCTGCGCAAAGGTCTCAGTATTATTCACCAATGTAGGCTTTCCAAACAACCCTTTTTCGGCAGGAAATGGTGGTCTTAAATATGGAAATCCACGGTTTCCTTCTATTGACTGAATAAGTGCCGTTTCTTCACCACATACAAATGCACCGGCTCCTTCATAAATTTTCACATCGAAATTAAAACCGGAACCAAGGATATTATTGCCAATCAGGTTGTTTTCCCTGCAAATCTCAATAGCTGCCCTGATTCTTTTTACTGCAAGCGGATATTCAGCCCTGATGTAGAAGTATCCTTCGGGAGTATTCACCGCATAGGCAGCGATAATCATCCCTTCAATAATGCGATAGGGATACGATTCGAGTAACATACGATCCATAAACGCACCAGGATCGCCTTCATCACCATTGCAAATGAGGTATTTAAGCTCGCTGGTTTGTTTTGCAACCATTTCCCATTTAATCCCGGTAGGGAATCCAGCCCCTCCCCGTCCCCTAATGCCGCTCTCTTTGATCTTCGCGATCACCTGGGTGGGTGTAAATTCTTTGAATACTTTTTTTAGTGCCTTAAATCCACCGCGTTGCTGATACTCTTCCAGATCGAGTGGATTGATCAATCCCCGAAATTCTGTGGCGATCGGCATTTGTTTTCCCAGAAAAGATGAAACATGCTTTTCCCTGATGTCCAGTTCGTAACGTTCAATCCCTTCCCATTTCTGGTCGGTCTGAATATTTTCAACGGCACTGATAAACTTGCTTTTTAACTTAGCAAATCGTCCTTTAGGCCGAAAATGAGATTCGATAATTTGTTTCACATCTTCAGGTTTTACCTTTGAATAGAGCGTTGGTTCGCCCTTTACCGGTACAATCTCAACAAGTGGTACCTGGTGGCACATTCCCACACAACCCACACTTTTCAGCTTAACCTGAAGACCTTCTTCATTGATTGTATTCTCCACGGCATCCCGGATATCGCTGCTGCCGCTTGCCACGCAACACGAACCCAGTCCAATCCGTATTTCACCCTGAATTTCAGTACCATCCGTCTTGCGGAAAAGCTTCTTACCCTTGTTATCTTTCTGACTTTCAAAATCCTTAATCAGCTCGGAAGCTTTATCGGAAGTGACATGACCATAAGTAATGTGATCGATCTGAACAACCGGTGCTAAGGTACAACAGCCAAGACAGCTTACTTTTTCAATTGTATACTTTCCTGCCTGATCGGTGTGTTGCCCATCTTTCAATTTGAATTCACGGCGCATCGCATCGTAAACCTGGCCCGCCCCTTTCACATGGCAGGCCGTTCCGACACAAACCCTGATCATATGTTCGCCAACAGGTGCCAGCCGGAATTGCGAATAAAAACTGGCAACCCCGATGATCTCAGCAGGTTTGATTTCGGTTGTATCACTTACCCTCCGCAAAGCCTCTTCGGGTAAATAGTTAAATTCGCGCTGTATCGCCTGAAGAATTGGAATTAAGGCCTCTTTGGTCGTTCCTTTCTCCGCTACGATGCTATCTATCTTGTTCAGGTCAATCATTATCCTGTTTTTGAACCATTTGTAAATCTGTCATTTTACTTCTTGCCGATGCAATAGAGGAATTTTGGTGTCCGAAGGTACATCCTGTTATCGACAAATGCCGGCGTTGTTGTAACTTTTTCGCCCGCATTCCCTTCACCAATAATTTTTGCCTCTTTGCCTAAATCAAAGACCCTCATTTTGCCGGAAGTATCAAATGTATAGACCTTATTATCTGCAATAACTGGTGAAGAATAATAACCTGGCCCCTCTTCTTTCGACCAGTATTTCTCCCCTGATTTGGCATCGTAACAAGCCAAAACGCCATAACTTGTGGCAACGAACAAAAATCCGTTTGCAGCGACCGGGCTTGCCACTTCGGCCAAAAATTCATCACTTTCCCAGACTTTCGCATTTTTCGATGGATCGATGCCCACCAATTTGGCATACTCATTAACGGCAAAGACCATTCCACCGCTTGAAGCAGGTGAAGGACCTACCTCGCCACTCATACAGTCAACCGACCAAAGCTCTTTTCCTGTTTCAGGGTCATAACCCGCAACCATCGGATCAGTTGAAAGCACCACCTGATACTTGCCATTAATATCGGCCAGAATCGGACTTGCCCACGAAATTTTTCCCTTTCGGACAGTTTCCCAGGTAGTTTCACCTGTTGTAGCATTCAGCGCCATCAACTTCCTGCTCTTATTTGTATCATACTGAATAAACACCTTGTCTTTCCACATGATAAGCGATGAAGCATGACCATAGTGGTTATCAGGAAGTCCCAGGTTTCGTGCCCAGACACGGTTGCCATCCATATCGAAACAAATGATATCGCCATCGGCAAACATGGCATACACCCGATTGCCATCTGTCGTAAGCGATGGTGCTGCAAAACCAGTATCTTCAGTAACTTTCGGCGGGGTGGCCGGGCTTCCCTGAATTTTATCAACCAGCTGTTTCCAAAGTATTTTGCCGGAACTCCGGTCGAAACAGTACACTTCGCGCGACTGATTGTCAGCACCGGAAAGAAATACTTTATTTCCCCAGATAACTGGTGAATTATACCCTTTTTTTGGAACAGGCGTCTTCCATATTACATTTTTACCCGATACTGCATCCCATTCCACAGGTGTGTTTTTCTGAAAATAGACGCCATTTCCGAATGGTCCGCGGAAGCCCGGAACATTTGCTTTGATTGCGTTAATACCTGGAATGGTGATTTTTACAGCAGTAACCGGAGCAACTTTTGATGTATCAGTTTTTGTTGCATTTGCAGGAATCCCATTTTTTGTTGAATCAGTCGTTGCAGGTTGTACAATCTGCGGATTCTCCCCGACCTTTATCACTTCTACTTTATCCTGATCGTCAGCAGGTTTTGCTTCAGCCAAAGATTCGTTAACATCATATTTTTGAAGATGATCGACCGATGCAAATGATGCGCCTAGTCCAAGCACAATCAGTACAGATCCGGTAATCATCACCCATCGCTGCGTCATAATCCTGCCAGTCAAATCGTTTTCATCCTTCACGTCAGGTTCTCCTATTTTTGCTTTTAAGCCGATGAAAACACGCAGCGAAAGTGCAAAAACGATCGCGCCGAATAATAAAAGGTAACCTCCTGTCTTCACCTGCCACTGACTGTTGAAATAGGCTTTGCGTGCCAACAAATCAAAGTTTCTGATTTCCACTTTTAACTCGTCACTGTTGGGTTCCTGGCTAAGCCGCTTCACCAAGGAAGTAAGCGCCTTGCTTTCAAGCGGTTTATTTTTAGCCATTTGCATGAAATTCAACAACAGCAGTAAGGCAACCGTGATGCAGAATATTCCCGATACGAGGGCAATATTTAATGAGAATTTTAATTTATTATCTTGTTCCATTCCAATAAGATGATTAACAATGTTATTTCTTTACCGGGCAATAACCCATGCAACGTCCGCAGCTGTAACAGTTTCCTTTATGTGGTTGATAGTCTGTTCTTTTTCTGTAAACAACCTGTCTTAGTATAGTCATTCCAATCACAAGGCCCATAAATCCACCGGCAATCCAACCTCCGGTGTAGAATTTGCGACGAATCACTGTAGCCTCTTTCACAAGGGTTTCCATTGATTTTCCGGAACTTAAATAGGCCTGAACATCGAGGTTTTTCAGATCATTACGAACATCAGGTTTTGTGATTAAAAGTTCAGCAAGATAAACCGTTGGATTGGCTTTCGATATCCAGGTATGTGCTTTTGACCCGGCAAAACCACCGATAAAAATCCATAGCGGTATCAATAGTGCATAAACAAGGAATCGGTTGACACCCCATGTCCTGTTTTTAGATTGCTTCTCGTCTGTCGGATAATCAATGGCATCGAACGGACAAGAGTCGCTGCACAATTTACATTGAATACAGGCAGCCGGAGTGATAGTAAGGTGCCATTTCGAAAAACGTGACATCCAGTTGAGCAATACGCCATATGGACATAAAAAACGGCAATAAGGCCGCGCGACAAACATTCCCATCAGGATAAAAGCGATACCTAAAACAACCATATGAAATTCAGCATCCATCCTGAAAATTCCGACAAACGGATCATACCGGCAAATGATGAAGTCAGTGCCTGTAGCGGCAAATAACACGGCTAATGACAGATATAGATATGGAATGATTCCAAGCGTTTTACGAAGCCATTCAGGCAATGATATTGGTTTTACAATTAACAAGTCCTGCATGGCACCCAGCGGACACGCCCCGGCACAAAAGGTCCTTCCAAAGTAGAGTGTGAAGACAAGCGGTATCAGAAAGAATAGTAAAGTAGTGATTGATATGGCATAACCAGGATCAAAAAGGGTAAGTGCCACATTCTGAATAGATCCGATGGAACAAATGCAACCATCGCGGTAAAATCCGAAATAGAGCAAAGTAAAGACGGATAACCATAACAGCCCTTTGCGCGATCGTTTGCGAATTGCAAAATAACTTGCCATGGATAGAACTATCAACAATATAACAACATCCGTATATTCAAGTGCCAGTGCACGAGGTTCGGGGGTTATGGGCGTCGGCTGACTATAACCAGTTCCAAATTCAGGTTTGGGAAATCGTTGCTGTTGCGCCATTCCTGCTAAACTGAACAACAGAAAAGCGAAAATCAGCGATACTTTAATCCATTTCTTCATTAAATGCGGTCTAAATATTTATAAGCATCAATTTGCGGCGCACAGAAAATTTTAATTGCCTTTTTAGATGCGCCTTAATTCTTTTTACATTTCGTTTCCCGGGTTGCGTCGTACCTCCTACCTCCTTACCCGGGATTAATAATATTTAACCCTTTGAGGGTCATCTTAAATGACATCGTCGAATTGACGAATTGTCAAATTTCAGGCTTTAGTATCTTTTGTAAATCCCCCTTTTACTTTATACGCTTTGCTCGCATTTACACGAGAAATTGCCTGCGAAGGGCACAGTCTGGCAATGGAACATTCGTTACAATTCAAACACCGTTTGTGTATAATCTGCAGATGCAAGGAACCGTTTCCAAACGAAGTGCAGCCTTTGACACATTTTGCACAGCCGATACACAGATCTTCGTTAATAACATACTCAAAATAAGGTTCTTCAATAAACCTGCGCTGAATAGCTGCCGTTGGACACAACTGATTTTCAGCAGCTGTGGAAAGCTTATTTGCATCGGGTTTTAAATATCCGCCACACAGGTCACAATAACCGCAAAGGTCGTAGGCATGAATGCATTTCACAGCAGAGGGAGTCATCACGCACGAAGTAGCACACCTTCCGCACTGCGTACATTTAAATGGATCGATCTGCCAGACGTATTTTTCGGCAGTAAGATTTTTCGCTGCAATTCCGCCAACTGCTCCTAACGTAATGAGCAATGAGAGACGGGTGCCGGTCCTGATGAAATCTCTGCGGCTCTTTTTATTACTATTTTCCATCTTTTCTCTCCTTATCTGCCTGTGGAAGTTCACATTGTGCGTATTTGCCACAGCTTTTACATTGTGGCGCGACCGAACAATTTTCAGGAGTCACAATCTTTTGATTATAAGCAAGAAAAGCGCTTAACACTCCGAATCCGGATAAGAGAATCCAACGTCCCCCATGTTTAAAAAAATCTTTTCTGTTCATCTTCCTCTATTTTTTTACAAATAACCTGAGCATCTTTTTATTCAAATCAAGCGCATAAATATTGCC
This sequence comes from Mariniphaga sp., assembly GCA_025355585.1. GTDB lineage: Bacteria > Bacteroidota > Bacteroidia > Bacteroidales > Prolixibacteraceae > JAAFHB01. The sequence goes on from JANXZJ010000121.1 coordinate 6,970, forward strand.
CTGATTATCAACAGCCAAATCAGGGGCTTCACTATTTTCTGCAAATTTCGATGGGGCAGCTACTACACCGGAAAACTCTCCTGAAGGTTTGTAAGTTTTAATCCTTACCATCCCTTTTTCGCTTGTGACAAAACTGCCATCGGGTAAAAAGGCAAAGTGTGCAGGATTACAGCATCCGCTAAAACCTTCTACTTTAATGGAAGAGGCTTGCCACCAAGTCCGAAGTGCTCCTTCAACCGTATAGTTCTCAAGTGAATGTTTTCCCGGATTAACCACCCACAATTCACCATCAGCGTTAAATGCCAAATCGAAATAAGGACTCGGTATTATAAATCCGTGAATCTGGTCGTTACCTGATTTTCCTTCGATAATACCCAATGATTTTCCATCAAGGGCAAACTTCCTTATCATCCGCTTCCCGGCGTCGGCAACAAATACGATCCCCGATTTTTCAGCAATGGATGTGATAACCGTACTGTCGGAAAATGAATTCCACTCCGTAATCTTTGCGCCATCGCGACTCAGAATTGCTACAGATTTTTTAAACCCTACAAAAATATTTTCAGTTGACGCATAAACGCATGTTGGTTTCTGGTCGAAACTCACCTCGTTCATCAATTTTCCAGTTGGTTCAATAATCTGCAATTTCTGATCACCTACAACGAAAAGCTCATCGCCCCGAAAGCTGATTCCGGTAGGTTCAGAAAAACTGATGGCCAGGTTTCGGCTTTCTTTGTAATGAATTAACACAGTATCAATCCTTGAGAACGGATCGATATTATAAGCGTATGGATTCGCTGGCTGCTGATCGGGTTTCGAAGCATTGTAGTCGAGCGCAACAACTACAACGATAACCACGGCCAGAATGATCAGAAAGAAAACGATACCCTTGTTCTTCATAACTCAGAATTTAAAGGTTCATATTGATGCAAACCATTGTTTTTGAATCTCGTAACAACATATATCCATCTGCAATTGCCAACGGGGCCCAGGCATCTGATCCATCTTTAATCACTTTTACCTGATCGAGCTGGATATATTTTGAAGTACTTGGTTTAATAATTGTCAATGTGCCTTCGTCGTCGAGAATATAAAATTTATTGTCGGCAATCATAAAGGGGCCTAAGCCGAAACGTGCAGTCTGCCCGCTTGTCCAAACCATTTTTTTAGCATCGGAAGGATCAACACAAACAAGCTGATTTCGCAACGAACCGGCATCCTTTGGCAAAATTCCAAAAAGATGTCCCTGCCAGAAAACAGGGGTTTGTTGTTCGCAGGCAAGTCCGAAACGCGGAAGATATTCCTGCAAAACATCAATGGTAAAATTACCACCATTTTCTTTTAGTTGAAGCATCATTGCGCCTGCTCCATAACCTGCTGTCATAAAAATCTTTCCATCGGGCATACAAACTGGTGATGGCGCAACTACAGAATGGTTCCATGCCGGAGTTTTCCAGAGTACCTTTCCAACATCAGAACCATCAGCGGCTACACCGATCAATCCACCTATCGCACTGTAAACATACATTTTACGACCGCCAAATGTAAAAGGCATAATTGATGAATGCGACATTTTCCATCCGTCGGGATTTGGCACCTCCCATAATTTGGCACCGGTTTCGCAACTTACGCCAATCATCAATGCTTTTCCTCCGGTTGCAATGATGGCTACATCGTTGTCAATCATTGGACATTGACCGGTGTACCAGAACGGGATCTCTGTCATATAATCCTTCGCAACATCAATTCCCCACCGGAAATTACCGGTTAAACGATCGAGACACATCACCTGGCAACGAGGTCCCATTGTCAGAATATACTTTTCGGTAATAGCGGGAATCGTCCGAGACATCCCGTGATTCCGTTTAATGCTCACATTATACCCCCTTTTCCACAACTCTTTTCCGTCAGTCAGTGAGAAACAACGCAACAGGTCGGCTTTTTCTTTCTCGCTGTAATCGAGCAAATAAACCAGGCCTTTGTAAATAGTAGCACCGGAATGTCCTTCACCCAGTTGCAGTGTCCAGCGGATATCGGCACCCGAAGGACCAAATTTCTCTTTTAATTTGACAGGTGACTTTGAGATATTGTCGAAATCGTTGCCTCTGAATCGGGTCCACGTCTCCGTCATCTCCTTATAATCCGTAGAAAAAGATTCAAATATTTTTCCAATTTCAACTTTCTCGGATGCCGTATCGGCAGCTGCCCGTTTGTCAAGTCCTGGCAAACTTTCGGTAAATTTCGCTGTAGGATCTGCCATCAGCCACCAAACCATAACGATCACAGCAACCGAGGAGAGCAGATAAAGTGCAATATTCAGGGTCTTTTTTTGAATCATTTTAAGCTTTAATATTATAAATCAGCAGCATATTGCCGTGCCGAAGGTAAAGCATGCCGTTATAAATTGCGGGATGTGCCCAATAAGCCCCCTCGCCCGCTTCTACTTTAAAAGTACTTATTATTTTAAAATCAGAAACATCGGGTTGAACCAAGGCAACATTACCTCCTTTTTCCTCGTAGCAATAGAGCAAACCGTCAGCAGCAATTACCGATCCTTTATTAAACCAATCTTTTACCCAGTTGGTCTTTCCTGTTTTCCAATCAATTGAAACCCATTGACCTTTGGAATTACTTTGCCAGTTGGTTCCATAAAGATTACCATCAACCAATACAACGCCACCATGGTGTGTATCCATCGTTTCATTTTTCCATTTCAGGCTAACAGATTGCCCATCTTCTGAGAGGGTAAACACTGTTGCCGGATGATCGTAACCACTTGTCACAAAAATCTCTCCTTCACGATAGATGGGCATATTAGTATTTGCCCCTTTTCCCATATCACCCGTTTGAAGTGGTTTCAGATTATAATTCCAGATGATCTCGCCGTTGATAGAATTGATCCCGATAAGGTCATTCGCAGTCTGAGCGAGAATAATTTTCAGACCATTTCGTTCAATCAATGAAGACGATGCGTAAGCCCTTGGTCCGCCAAGGCTTCGGGTTTTCCAAAGAAGTTTGCCGGTGATCTTGTCATAGGCTACAACTGAAGTCTCTTCTCCCCCAGTCACATAAATGGCTGCCTGATCGGTGAGTAACACAGATTCAGCGACTCCCCATTTATGATACTCTCCTTTAAATTGATTGTGAGCATCTTGTGACCACAACATGTCTCCATTTTTAGCGTCAAGGCAACAAACCATTCCCATTCCGCCAATCAGGTAAACTTTATCATTTTGGATTGTTGGAGTGCTGCGCGTATCAGGAAATGAATTTGCCCAGGCACGTCCATATACTTTATCCCACAACAAATTCCCTTTTAAGTCATAAGCAGAAATCACATCCATGGTATCTTTTTTAATACCAGTAGTATAAATAACTCCTTTATAAACGATTGGCTGGGAATATCCTTTTCCTATACCTGCAATCTGAAGCTCAAGTTTTGGTCCGGCTTCAGGCCACTTTTTCAATAGTCCTTTTTCAGGATAAATACCATCGCGGGATGGTCCACGAAATTGTGCAGTCTCTTGTCCGAAAACCGGTGAAAGTATAAAGCAGATTAAACAGAAAAGCAATATTCTCATAATTAATTTATTAAGCTTTAATATTGAAAACCATTAATACTTCACCATGACGTAGATAGAGCTTACCATTGCTAACAAAAGGGTGAGCCCAGTGTGGTCCGGTTCCTTCGGTCACCTTAAAGGAACTAATAACGTCCCATTTTTCGGGATTGGGTTTTACCAATCCGACAGTACCGGTTTTTTCCTCGTAAACATAGAACAGGTCATCAGCCCCGATGAGTGCTCCTTTGTTGATCCAGTCGGTTTCGTATTTTAGTTCACCGGTATCCCATTTCAGACAAACCCATTTTCCTTTTCCATTGCTGATCCAGTTAGAGCCATAAATATAATCGCCAGAAACCAAAACTCCATGATGATGATTATCAAGCACATTATTGGTCCATTTTTCAGAAACTGAAGTTCCGGATGGATCCATTTTCAACATCACGGCTGGATAATCGTAACCCATTGAAAGAAAAATCTCATCGTTTTTAAAAACAGGTGTGTTGGTCCAGATCAAACCTGGCTGATCCTTCCACAATTCGTTTTTATAGTATTTGTATTTCCAGGCAACATTCCCGTTTTCAGGATTCAACGCTATCAGATGGGTTGCTGTAACGGCAAGGATAAACCTGAAATTTTTATATTCGTAAATGGTTGGAGATGCATAGGCGCGTTGTCCGCCAACACTTTCGCTTTTCCATATTAATTTTCCGGTCATCTTATCAAAAGCAACTACCGAAGTTTCCTGACCACCCGGTGTGCAAATTACCTTGTCGTCGACAATCAATGGCGATTCAGAAACGCCCCAAATATGCCACTCGGATTTAAAATCTTTATCTACATCTACTGCCCAATTCTCTTTTCCACTGTTTGCATCGATACAAACAAGCCGTCCCAAACCTCCAACCACGTAAACGCGATCCCCTTCAACTGTAGGTGTAGATCTTGTTTCCGGAAATGATTTCGACCACGAACGGCCGTAAGGAACCTGCCATTTTATTTTCCCCTGAAAATCAATAGCTGTCAGATAATCAAGTGTATCAATCATTCCAGTAACGTAAATTGTTTGATTGGCAACCACGGGAGAAGAATAACCTTTCCCAAGTTTTTCGACTTTCAGGATCATCTCCGGACCATTTGCAGGCCACGATTTCATTAAACCCGACTCTTTGAAATAACCATCGCGTTTCTCGCCTCTCCACTGAATAACCTGACTGAAAGCTGAAAAGTTGAACGAAATAACCAGTGATAACAAAATAACCTTCTTCATAAATAACTGTATATTAATATTTAAAAACGAGAGAAATGGCTCTGTCACCTTTTCTCCCGTTCCGGAAAATCTATAATGAATTGTATCTTTTCAATCAATTATTTTATCTTGTAAGCAATCAATGACTTACCATGCCGAACGAAAAGACGGCCATTGTTGATGACAATGTGAGCCCAATGCTGAGCACTTCCCAATTCAACTTTTGCCTTGGAAGCAACATTGAATCCAAGCGCTGTTGCCGGTACAAGTGCAAGCTCACCTTTCTCGCTGTAGATAAATAACTTACCATCGGCATAAATAACATTCCCTTTTGCAATAGCTTGTGAAGCATATTTTTGTTCACCGGTTTTCCAATCGGTACATTGCCAATCTCTTGTGTTATCGCCTGAAGTATAAATATATCCATCAACTACAACTGCTCCGCCAATGCGACTGTCGAGTTTATTGCTGAACCACGCTTTGGTTACCTGGCTTCCATCGGCATTTAGATCCAGTTTGACACCTCCCTGTCCATAACCACTGAAACAGAAAAGGCTATTGTTGTAAAAAAGAGGGGTATTGGCATGAACAGCCCATTCGTTTGTATGTTCGTAAGACCAAAGTAATGCACCTGTTTCAGCATCAAGGCCAATAATATGCTTTTCGGTCATTGTAACCAGCAACTTGCGGGATGCCAGTTTTACAAGTAAAGGAGTGCAATATGCCGGCTTTTCACCAACTCCTTTACTGCTCCAAATCAACTTGCCATCTAAACGGTTCAACGCAATAACATTGTTCGTAGTACCACCCGCCGTTACAAACAGCTTGTTGCCATCAATCACCAAAGTTTCGGTTACGCCCCAAGTAATATTCTGACCACTATAGTCTTTCATTATATCTTTTGTCCAGTTTATCTTGCCGTTTGTTGCGTTCATGCAAGTGACAATTCCTTTTCCGGAATACATATAGAGCATATCGCCAACAATTGATGGGGTTGCCCGTGAACCTGAATAGTTTTCAATCCACTCTTCGCCATATGTTGCTTTCCAATCGATCTTTCCATCCTGATTTAAAGCATAAATATACCCAACATTGCCTACTGCGCCCGAAACGTAAATTTTTCCATTCGCAAAAACGGGCGACGAAAAACCTTCTCCCAATTCATCATAATGCCAAATAATCTCAGGACCGCTTGCGGGCCATGTTTTCAATAAACCAGTTTCGGGATATACACCGGTTGATTCCGGTCCGCGCCAGGTTGTGGGCTCCTGTGCTTTCGCAGTCGAAATGGCCAGAATTCCTGCAATCAATAAAGGGAAGACTTTCTTATTCATCTGTTAATAATTTGTTTATTTACTGCCATATAGAACATCCTGTAAAGCTTAAAACCCTTTTTGTGAGTTTACCTGCTTAGATGTTTCATTTCTAAAATAGTTTAAACTTTCGCCTAAAAATAGAACCATTCTACTGAACGTGCAAGGAATGAATTGTATTTAGTATAAGTCTAAATTAGACTATTTAGCAAAATACTGATTACAAGTATCTAGTGGCCAGTAAACAATCTTTTTTTTTACCACTCCGATTATCTATATTACAACAAAATGTTCAGTAAATATCCCACTAAAATTATGCCTGTAGCAATGATCCCGACAAAAGTGAAGATGAATGGCAATTTTAAGACCTTTTTTAAAATAATTAATTCGGGGAGCGATATTGCGATAACCGACATCATAAAAGCCAGCGCAGTTCCAAGCGGAACACCTTTTTCGATTAAAGCATAGGCAATTGGAACCGCCCCCGGCGAACAGGCATAAAGCGGAACCCCAACCAACACAGCCAAAGGGACCGAATACCATGTTGATTTATTGATCATTGAAGCCAAAGAATCATTGGGGATATAGCCATGTACCAAAGCCCCTACCGCAATTCCCAGGATCACATAGGGCCATATTTTAACGATGATATCCCGTACGGCTAACGTGCCAGCCTGAATACGATCATCAATTGTAAGTTGTTTTTTATTGTCGGAAATCTCACCGAACTTTAAATTTTGCACCCAATCCTGCAGCCATTTTTCGAGTTTAAGCTTTCCGATGATCCAACCTGCAGTTATCGCGATCAGCAATCCCATCAAAATATAAATCACGCCAACCTCCCAACCAAAAAGGCTAAATAACATAATTACAGCCACTTCATTAATCATGGGTGCTGCTATTAAAAATGAAAACGTAATGCCAATCGGGATTCCTGTTTCAACAAAACCAAGAAATAGCGGAATGGCCGAACAAGAACAAAAAGGAGTTACAATACCGAGCAAGGCTGCCATTACATTGCCTGCAAACAATGACTTACCTTCCAGGTATTTCCGGGTCTTTTCAGGTGAAAACCAGGAACGAACGATGCCAGCCAGAAAAATAACAAGTACCAGAAGCAGAAATATTTTCTGCAATGTACTGATGAAGAACCAAATAGTATTTGACAAATTTGATTCATATGGCATAGATAACCAATTATATACAACAAAGTTGGTGGATGCTTCCTTGTAAGTGTAAAGGAAAATCCATAAAAGAAGTATTGGGATATATATAATTGATTTATTGCGCATTAAAATTCTCATTTTAGATATCTTCGGAGAGCTTCGACATAGTAAATTAAAGGATACAATTTTTCGTCGTACCACAACATCGCGAAATACAGTCCTATCGGGTTCGAACGCAAACCGTTGTTATTAAATTCATTTTCAAGCCATTCAAATCCCTTTAGGAGTGTATCCGGATCCTTTCCAATTAAAGCTGAGATGGCGAGCGAACTCTCCTCAATTGAACCAGGAACACCAATCGCTCCTCCCCAGCTTCCATTCTCATTTTGCTGTTTCAACAAATAATTCTGTGCATTTGTCACCATCCTGCCGATATTATTTTTCATATTATCATCGAGACTGTTACACAATAAACTATCTTTTAAATAGATAGTTACTTTTGCCGTCCCGTAAACAGGATTTTTCTGATCGGAAGTAAACTGATTGCCAAACCACAATGGATACCAGCAGCCATTGTCATTCTGAGCCTTCCACAAAAATCCAAAAGATCGTGCAATGCACTGTTTTACATTAGTTTGAAATTCAATCGACATCTTATCACCCAAAATTTCAAGTGATTTGTTCAAAGCCAACAGGGCATGTCCCGTCAGATCGGCACAGCTGCTATCGAACGGAAGCCGTCCCCACCCTCTGCAAAAGGTTGGAAATCCACCATCTTTATTTTGTAGGTTCGTCAGCCACCGACAACCGTTTACGATTGCTTCTGAATCTTCGTTATCAGAACGATATAAATCAAGGAGTGCCAGAATTGCTCCTGAAGTGTCGTCTACATCTGGTACGGAACCCGAAAAGTTGGTCCATCCCCATCCTCCTGGCTCTGCAAGGTTAAAAGGATGAACTTCTTTATATTGAATTGCTTTTAAATGATTTACAAGCAAATCTGTTTCAGCGGCTGAAAATACGACCGGCATTTGCGATCCGAACGCCTTCACACCTGAGGTAGTAACCCATGTAGACAAATCAGTATCGATTGGCCAGCTGCCATCCAATCGCTGCTGATTACGCAAAAAAGTGAGTCCTTTTGTGACAACGGGACTGATTCCAAGTTCTGAAGCAATCAGGCACATTGCAACGAAAGCAGTGAGCGGAATTGCTTCGAGAAAACCACCGCTTTCGGGTACAATTTTCTCCAATTTTCGCATGGCTGGCTGAATGGATCTGTTTCTGATCCAGCTCATAATTGGATTGTGGTGCTTCCTTGTCTTAAAAACGAACACGCCAACGGCAATCAGCGCTGGAATTGCATAACTCACTACCCGAAAATTAAACAGACTGTACAAGGAAGCCGGAAACAGTGTGAATTCAAAAGGCAGCTGGGGGATTTTCGCAGATGTTTTTTTGTCGAGCACGCCGCAAAATACCAACATTGAAAGAATTGGAACTGAAAAAGTATAGTCTTTCCCATAAAATGACAATACAGAAGAAGTGATATCGCCTTTAGAAATATCGATCGACTGCGTAAAGAGATAATTTTCAATACTTAAAAGTGCATTCTTCGATCGTTCACTTCCCTCACCACAATAACTGATGGCCGCATAACTTAACAACGAAGTGCTGACATTACTCTTGCTTTCAGGCGAATCGCCATACCCTCCGTCACTATTAATATGCTTTAAAAGCCAATCTAATCCATTAATAATTGATTGGATATCAGATTTATCGTCATTTATTTTTAATGCAACAATTGCTACAGCTGTTCCAAGTGCGCTTGAAGATAGTCTGCCACTCCAGAAACCTGCGTCATTTCGCTCCGACCTGAGCAATCCGGCCAAATGATCAAACTGATTTTCAAGACTTTTCTGTTCCATAATCAAATTGTTGCCAGCAAATTTCAATAATCAATTAACTCATTGATCCTAATGCCAATAATCCATAAAATGTATATTCAATATCGGTTACAACATCATATTGAGTTGCCCTAAATCCGCCGTTATCGTACAAATCATCCACAAAGGTAAGACAATCAGGCTTCATCAACCGAAGGTCAGCATCCAGAAAATGAAGTGCATACAAGGCAACTCCTGTTGAAAGCAAATCCTCGGCAGGAGCCTGATTTAGTGCTGCAAATCCTCCGTTCGACCTATAAAATGTTTTGAGTATATCAACTGCTTCAGGCTTCCGGTTCCCTGTCATACCAAGCATTACGGCAGTTGCTGCAACCACGGGACATGGTAATCCGTTCAGTGAAAACATTCGTTTGTATTGATTTACAATTCGTTGTATATTCTGAAAATCTTCCAGGTAATAAAGCGCCAAAACTCCCAGAAAGCTGGAATATTCGGGTTGTTTCGAATTTGTCAGCGTCAGATCAGCCACAATTTGCTGCCGCAACTTTTCGGTTGTTGCGTCAATACCAATCAGTTTTGCATACAAAATAGCGCCACAATAGCGATAAACGCCTGACAGATTATTTGAAGCAACCGTTGCTGCCACATATTTTTTCAACGGTTCCATAACCTCGCTAACAGAAAATGATTCAGCTATATAATATCCGAAGATTGTGTAGTACAAATCGCATTTGCCTCCCCTGTCCGAAAATCCGCCCTCAGCAGTCTGTTTGCTCAAAATAAAGGTTCTGATTTCGGCGATCATTTCTGAATCAAGCATCAAAGTTGATTTGGCAAGTACCGATTCAATCAATTTCGGACGTAATTTTCTTAACTTCGGTTGAGCCGCCAGCTTAAATATATTCCTTGAAAATTTTTCCCAAAATTTCATGTAAAGCCAGTTTAAGACCTATATTAGAGATACTTTCAAGACAATTTTTTGCTTCGTTAATCGAACTGATTAACAATTCTTTGGTAACATCCTGAATATGATAACGGTCAATTAAATCGTAAATTGCATCATAATCATCCAGTTTATAGGCGGCTAACAGATTATCATTTTCCGTTTTCGGAAGTTGCTCTTTCAGCAAAGAAAGTAATATTGAAAACTTCCTGATCGAAATATCTCCTTTATCGCCATGATAATCAGATATATCATCCTTTATTTGATAAGCAATGCCTATAAAATGACTAAAGCGCTCCAAAATTTCGATGGTTCCATTTGTAGCACCTCCAACTGCGGCACCAAGTAAAAGCGATACTTTGAAAGCGGCAGCAGTTTTATTATCAAACAGATCCAACATCTCATTCAACGAAAGGATCTCTTTTGAACGGATAGAAATCAGTTCTGAACCTTGCCCGATTGTCAGACTTCGGTGTCCGCGGGAAACTATCTTGATTCCTTCGCGAATTAACTCTGACGGAAGATTGCTTTCTGATATCAGACGGTAGCCTTCACCAATCAGGTAGTCGCCCGTATTGATAGCAACCGGAATTCCGTACCGTGCATGAACGGTTTCTTTCCCATAGCGCATATTGTCGTTATCTTCAATATCATCATGTATCAATGACGCTTTATGAAAACATTCCACGGATAAGGCAAGCATATTTAAAATTGCGGGATCAGGCTCATTTGCAAATGCCTCGTAGGCCAAAACTGCAAGGAATGGCCTTAAACGCTGACCTCCTGAAAGCAATGATTCAAAAGCAATGGTCTCTGTATTATTTTTGGCTTTACCCAAAATTCGCATCAATTGTTCCTCGCCAAAAATTGAGGATGTCTTATTCCTTAGATAGTTAAGGTTCAGTAATTTGATTGAAGGATCTTCGCGGTAATTGTAGATTTCCTGCTTGATCCAATCGGCATCGGCCATTGTATCGACACAACCACATGTAATCAAAGGAATTCCGATACTAGGTATGGAATATTTACTTACTGCGGCAAACATCTTTTGTAACACCTCCATGCACCCTACGCCAATTACTGCGTCTACTTTTCCACTTTCAATCAGGCGGGTGGTGATCGTCGTTCCTTCTGTTACCAAAGCGACATACCCAAGGTTCTCCGCTTCGCGCAAAAACCCGGAAATACTGCAATTGCCACATTCACTGCACAAAAGGCCCAATTCATCTTGTTGTGCCTGACAGAGCGTTACATTGCGCAGACATTGAGGCAATAAAAAAATACGACGATTAAATGGAGTAGCTCCAACAATCGGTCGCCAGATTGCATTGCCGCAGCATACCATAATGAAAGCCCGGTACCGCTCCTCCCACTTTTCAGATTCAATCAGCGAACTTGCGAACCCGTTTAAAGCATCGTAGGTAACCGGGGGCATTACCTGATTATCATGAAAATAGGCTTCAATCGTGGCTCTTATCTGTGCCCGTTTCGATTTCTCTGTTGGGACATCGAGAACAAATAATGATTGAAATATTTTTGACTCCATTGTTTTAATTTTATCCATATGCACCCAATCCAAAAAAAGCTCTTCGTTTCGCCATCCGGTAGATCCAGCTTTTCTCAGGAATTTTCGGACAGTTCCCATGGCTGCAAACAACACATCCATTGGCCAATTGTTCTGGCAAACCAGTCCGGTTGGATGTATTTTTTGCCTGATGTTCTGCCACAAATGTAGCAAGCCATGCCGGATTATCCATCAATATACAACCTCTGGTCTGCTTATTAACCTCAGTTTTAAAATCTCTTATAAAAGTAGCATTCTCGTAAACATCTGTTAATTCGCCATTACGGATATTATCACAAGAGAACTGGATTACAGGGCAAGGTTCTATATTTCCATCCGGATTGATGTGATGACTCAAACCTTCAGCAGCCGGACAAAATGGTTCGCCATCAGCGCCCCAATACGAATCAATCAGCACAAGCGGATATTTGGTTCTGCCTTCGACTAAAAAGTTACGCAACCTTAAAATATCTTCAGCTGAAAGTGCCAGTTCATAATGAGGATTTTCACCTGTCGGTCGGTAAATATAATACCAAAGATAAACCACACCATAGTTGTGCAGCATTGCAATAAACTCTTCGGATAAAGCCATCTCAATATTTGATTTACAAACGCTTATAGCCACACCAGTGATAAGCCTGTTCGAGGTCGCAGTTTCAATCGCTTTCATCGTTCGATTGTAAACCCGATTGCTTCCTCTGCGGATATCTGCTATCTGTTCATTGCCTTCGAGACTGATGAGCGGTGTCACATTTGCCAGTTCTCTTAATTCAGCCGCAACCTTGTCAGTAAGCAGGGTGCCGTTTGTAAACAATTGAAAATAACAATCGGAATGCGTCCTGAAAATATTAAATAATTCACTGTACATCAATGGCTCACCACCCAAAATTCCGTAAAAGTAACAACCTTGCTTTTTACTGTCAGTTATAATTTTGTTGATGACCGCCAAATCGAGACTTGAACTCTTTTCACCTTTCGTGACCCAACAACCCTGACAAGCCAGGTTGCAGTCGTTGGTAACCGAAATAAACTGAAAAGCAGGAAAATTTTCTCCGCGCTTCTTTCTTGCCTGAAATTTATTGAATCCATTAATTCCTTTCCATCCAAGATTATATGCAAATTTCCACAAACATTTACGATCTGATTTTAAAAAGTTTCGCAGTATTGACATCGTCAGTTTTCTATTTATTTAAATTCTTCCCGGCAAGTGCCTTTTCTCTTTCAGCAATCGCCTGCTGCATGGCTGTTGAACGAATAATTGACTGACGCTTCGCTTTCCGCATTTCGAGTGCCTGATAAATATTGCTTCCAAGTATCGTATCAATGTCAAGTTGTTGTCGTTGCTGTTCTGCGATTTCATCAATTGTATCTGCACCTGCAATGGCTCCCGCATGTTCGTACTTCGGAAAAACGATTGCTGTTTGCGCACAGATACGGCCACATGCCGGACAGTTATTTTTACATCCCTTGGGATTAACAACAACTACTTTATTATCAAGCTTCTCATAAACACCAAAAAGACAAAAATCAGCGCATTGCCCACAGGTATTGCAACGCGAATAATCAATCATCGGAAACCAGGAGGGCCATTCGGCACTGCTTTGAAGTTTAAAGAACTCCCCCTTTTCTGTATTCCCATCAAAAAATAATTTAATCCCTGCAAATAGTTGATCATTGCTCAATTCCCTGAAATTTAGGTATTCAAATTTTAAGGTTTGATGGTCTATTCCACAGTTTTCGAGTAAAAGTCTGACCGCACGCGGAAAACACGCGACAATTAAACCCTCGTCAACATCCAGGAACAGATCACGGGTTTCACTTTTCCTGTCGACCGAACATCCGCATAAATCGGAAATCTCTGAAAACGGATGCCCCGTTTGCTTCAAATACTCCAAAATATCCGCCAGACGATCTTCCCTGATCAGTTTTGCACCACAATTACAAAAAAATACTTTCTTCTTCATACAATCAAAACGGTCCTTTTGTATTACAGATTCAAACTGAAGCAAAGATATGTTTTCACATGGGAAAAACAAGAGACGTAAATAAACCTGAGATTTTTGCAGTTTCATGAATCACTAAATTACAATTAGCAATGCCATCCTATGAAAATATGTTCTTAGATTTGTTGTTACAAAGCACTTAAGAATATGTATCAGCGCACTCGAAAACCAATTGTGTTTTTTACGGCTCTCTTATTTCATCTGTTGCTAATTTTCCACCTGCTTTTTTCACCGGTAATCATTGTTGCAGCAGCATGGAAAGGGATCATAAACGCCAGCTTTATCATCTTTATAGTCTTGTTTTTATCATCTCTGTTTTTCGGCAGGGCTTATTGTTCATGGTTTTGTCCTGGGTGTGGCATACAGGAAATTATGAATTTATTTATCAAAAAGAGATCAAAGAACTCAAAATCACTGTTCATCAAATACTTCATCTTTGTAATTTGGATAGGCGCAATCGTAACAGGCTATTTTATAAATGGTTTCCAACAGATTGACGTAACCTTTGGAATGACAGATATTTCTGTTGAAAAAAAGGTCGTTTTAACAATTGGCGCAATCGTCCTAATTGCTCCGCTGACTGTTATTTTCGGACAATTCGCTTCTGTAAATATATCTGCTGGCAGGTTCTGTTTATGATCATCGGAACAAAAATCCGTGATTATTTTCATTTCCATGGTTTAAGTTTAAAAGCATAGACTGAAAAGTGCACCAATTATACTATTTGTAACCTGAAATGCCCTATGAACATCAATGTAATGGAAAATGTGAAGAGCAAAAAATGTATGATACAGAATGTATTCTATGTGGAAACTGCATCGATAACTGCAAACAAAATGTGATCAGTTTTTCGTTTAAAAATTAGTCCATGGTCTTGCATTGAAGACAACCAACGTAGTACGATTAGAAAGCATATTCCCTTTTTTGGAAGTAAACCCCTCTATTTCCAGAAAATAAAATCTCCTATAAGTAACACATTTGTAATTGTTTTGTTATCACATGGTAACTAGCTCTTCCGTACTTGCACTTGTTAAAAGTGGTTGTTTCAAATAAAACAAACCATCTTATCGAGTTTATAAATGAATAATTCATGTTAAATATGGAAATTTTCGTAATACATAAGCAAAGCGAAGAGCATTATTATGCTGCGTTACTAGCTAATAATGGTCGAATTATCCTTAAAGGAAAAGATTGTACGAATCTTCACGACTGTAAATATTCGATTGATTCGATTCGTAGCAATGCCACTGATTATTCGAACTACGAGTTAATGACAGCTAGCGATGGGAAATATTATTTCAGAGTACGAGGATCTGGCGGAGACGAAATTGCCAGAAGTGAAATTTTTGAAGATACTACTCAGCGTTATGAAGGTATCGTATTGGTCAAAAGAACGATACCATATGCAATTGTTGATGATCAGTTATTCACCGTATAATTTAATTAAATAATTCTATTAAAGTAATATAAATATTTATGGGAATCTTTATTTTAAAAAAAGAAGACGATGGACATTACTCTGTCACGCTGAAAGTTAAAGGGGGGCACGTAATGCTGAACAGCATTAAGCATCTTTCCAAGTCTTCATGTAAAGACAGGATCGAAGTCATTCGGGCAAATGCCATTGATAATCTGAAATACGAGTACAAAAAGACTTTTGACGGGAAGTTCTATTTCAGGCTTAAATCTGTTCATGGTGAAGTTTTGGGAAACAGTAAATTGTACGAATCAGCAGAATATCGTAATGTTGGAATCGAAACGGTACGAAGAATTGCACCTTTTGCAAGTGTGCTCGATTTAGCTTCCTGAAATTTTTTCTTTAATATACAAACCGCCAAATTATTAAAGAAGTATATGCAGTTTTTAATTCACATGCTTGTTCTTGCTTTTAGTCATAGTGTTAAATTTAGTGTTAGAAATCTCAGTTTGGAGAAGTTCGGGACGGATCATCGCTCCCGGACTTTTTTTATTTTAAGAAATCGCGGTACCACCAACCGGAATCCTTCACTGTTCGCTCCTGCGTTTTAAAATCATTGTGCACAATACCGAACCTTGGGCGAAAACCTTCGGCCCATTCGAAATTGTCGATAAAAGTCCAGACAAAATATCCTTTTATATTAGCACCATCCTTTTTAGCCCTAAGAACCTGCTGGAGATATCGCTTGTAAAAACTGATACGCGACTGATCGTGAACCTTTTCATCAACAAGATCGTCGGAGAAAGCTGTACCATTTTCCGTAATAATAATCTCTTTAACAGGATATTTGGCAAACTGCGTAATAATAATGTAGATCCCTTCGGGGTAAACCTCCCACCCCATTTCTGTCATCTCAACCTGACCCTTAGGCTTTACCCGGTTTGCCCAGATGTAAGGAATTAAGGAAGGTTCACCGACTACCCTGAAGTAGTTCTGAATCCCAATAAAATCAAAATCAAACTTCAACTTTTCTTCATCTCCTGGCTGAATATATTTTTTGATTTTCCGGAGAAATGGGAGTTCCTTTTAAGGATAGCCCATTCCCAATGAAGGCTCAATAAATAAACGGTTTAACAACACATCAATCCGGCTTGCAGCATGATGAACTAAAGCAAGAAATTTATTAATGCTGCTTTGATTCGGTGCATGGATTCCGGCAAGATAACCTAAAAGGATGAATCCTGAAGGTTCGTTCAATACCATCCAATGACGAATCCTGTCGCCAAACCTTTGGGTGCAGATTTCGCTGT
>JANXZJ010000185.1 GCA_025355585.1 Mariniphaga sp.
ATCGCTTTTTCGTCGATGGCACATATTTCGCTCATGGTGGCAGCCATGTTTGTGTTGAATTACTATGCTTTGCAGGGTTTGCTGATCCAGGTACTCAGCCATGGGATTACGATTGTTGCTCTTTTCTATCTGGTTAGCCTCATTGAAGAAAGAACGGATACACTTGAATTGCCGCAAATGGGTGGAATTAAGCTTAAGGCTCCGAATATGGCAATTCTTCTCCTGTTAGTTGTCCTTGGATCCATCGCTCTTCCTTTGACTGCCGGTTTTGTGGGGGAATTTTTAATGATAATGGGCCTTTTCGAACAGTCTGTCTGGTTTGCTGTTTTCGGCGGCATGACGATGATTCTTGGCGCTATCTATATGTTGTATGCCTACCAGCGTGTGATGCTCGGAGATTTAAAGGCTGGTTTTGAAAAGATAACGGACGTTCGATTCCTCGATTACCTTATGCTGGTACCATTGATTATTCTTATCCTTGGCATCGGGATTTATCCGCAACCCCTGTTTAATATTGCTGAAGAGGCCGTCAACGTTATGCAAAAATTATTAATACCAGTTAATGAAGTTATTACAGCTTTGACACATTAACCATTCTTATTAGAAACATTTTGAATACTGTGAGCAAATGAGCGCATTAATCTTTTTGACAGTTCTTGGAATCATCATCTTGTATGTTGGATTGACGAATAGCAAGAAACTATTGGCACCTGTTGCTATTACGGGTTTGCTGGTTACACTTTATCTTTCCTGCAAAGACTGGGGGCATGGTTCGAAGTATTTTCACGACATGATTTTATTCGATAATTTTTCGATTGCGTTCAATATATCAATGATCATCATCACGATCCTGATTTTCCTGTTTGGAATAGATTACTATAAAAAGCTGGAGTTGCATGTGGCAGAACAATATGCGCTTATGATCTTTGCGCTGACGGGGGCCTTTTTGATGACATCGTTTTCAAACCTGATCATGCTTTTCTTAGGGATTGAAATTTTATCCATTCCTCTCTACATTCTTGCCGGCGGTAAAAAAGCCTCCTACCGGTCGAACGAAGCCTCATTTAAGTATTTTATGCTTGGATCGTTTGCAACTACTTTCTTTTTATTTGGGATTGCGTTGATTTATGGTGCTTCTGCTACCTTTTACCTGCCTGAAATAAAGGTGTTTATTGCTCAGTTTAACGGACACCTCCCGCCGATGGTTTTGGTTGGACTTTTGTTTATTTTAATCGGGGTTGCTTTTAAAGTAGCAGCAGCCCCCTTCCATTTTTGGGTTCCCGATGTCTACGAAGGGGCGCCTACACTTGTAACCGCTTTTATGGCAACGGTTGTCAAGACAGCCGGGTTTGCCGCATTTTACCGGTTGCTGAGCATGGGCTTGCTGCCATTACCCGGTCCGCTCGAAAAGGCTTTGTGGGTTATGACGGGCCTTTCTTTAATCATTGGAAATCTTGGTGCATTACG
This sequence comes from Mariniphaga sp., assembly GCA_025355585.1. Lineage (GTDB taxonomy): Bacteria > Bacteroidota > Bacteroidia > Bacteroidales > Prolixibacteraceae > JAAFHB01. The sequence goes on from JANXZJ010000185.1 coordinate 1,468, forward strand.
GCAGACGAACTTTAAACGGTTACTTGCTTATTCATCCATTGCACACAGTGGTTTTATCATGTTGGCCATGCTTTCGCAGCACGATTCGTCGGCTTCTACAATTTTGTATTACACGTTTGTTTATTCGCTGGCCTCTGTTCCTTTATTTATAGTATTCATCCTGGTGAAGCGAGCCTCCGTTGGCCTTGAAACATTGCATATCTTTCAGGGATTGTATGCCCAGAAACCCTGGATTGCTGCTTTCACTACGCTTTTTCTCATGTCGCTTGCAGGAATTCCGCTTACAGCAGGATTCCTTGCTAAATACCAGGTATTTGTCTTATCCATTAGTCAGGGATACCTCGCGATCTCTATTTTGGCAATTTTAACGGCGGTTATCGGGATCTACTATTACTTCTTCGTGGTTCGTGAAGTCTTTACCGAAACTACAGAATCGAATCCCATTGTCGTAAGTAAGCTAAATGCTGCAGTGATCATCGTTTGTGGTGTGTCAATTGTTGTTTTAGGGATATTCGTCTGGTATTTACCGATCTAAATCACATGTGATGGAATAAAATTGTAGAGAAAAGGCAATGCCATATCATTACATTTCTGTGCTTAAAATATTTTGAACGCCTGCTGAATATTGTATCGTCAGAAATGCTATTTTTGCGAACAAACAAATTAACATTGAAAAAATGACATTACTGGCAATATCGGGGGGACACATTGCAATTTTAGCAGTAGCTCTATTATTACTTTTTGGTGGCAAAAAGATCCCTGAATTAATGGGTGGTCTTGGAAAAGGGATGAAAGACTTTAAAAAGGCGATAAAAGAAGATGATGATACTACGATAGATTCTCCGAAAGAGGCACCCGCAGCAAGTGCCAAAAGAGAACCGCTGAAAGAATAGGCCTTTTCTGCCATTCCCGCAAAAAGAGTCCATCTCAAATTTATTTTTGAGGTGGACTCTTTTTTGCTTTTATATTCACAAAAACATGCCAGCCTTGTATTTTATGCTTTATGAACGTGAAGCAGAACAAGAAAAAACGGGAATAACTTTCTTACCAATAAAAGGGTGCTCTCAATTGCTTTTGATAAAAACATGATTTATCTTTACATTAATTCAATCTTTTCCAAACACCGGTCTTATAAATGCAAATTTGTTTATTAACTTAAAACCTTATAAACATGTATATCTATTTATCCACCACCCCCGAAGCATTGATAGCTTCCATGCTTCCACCTAAAGAGTTCGGATCGTACTTCTCAACAGGAACAAAGAAGATGAATAAAAGTCAGGCGATCTTCTTTGAGGTTGACCTTGCTAAGATTGAAAGTCTGATAGATATGAATAGTCTGAAACGTCGATGTGTTCCAAAACCTGACGGCAGCCCGAAAAACTCGGTGTATCTTTCCGTTTACAAGGTGCTGGAGATGATTCCATTGTCGGCGCTGAAGAGTCTATACCTTACAACGGATAACGGTCATACACTTGAGTTGAAAAAAACACCTTACGATGCAACACATGAAGTCGAAGGCAGAATGCATCTTTACCAGGAGTTATGCCCTGTTAACCCTTTAATCGCAAGCAATTTATTACCCGCTGCATTTATGAAGCGGCTTACCGACGGATCTACTCCAATTGTTCTTCCAAAACTATTCTTCGCTGAACTGAAATTGGGTGATCTGGCAACCAACCCACTGAAAGGTTCGGTTGATTATCTGCCATTTGCAAATGTCGGACATCTGAAAGATTGTCTTGAAGTTTTAAGTGGCGATTATGAGAAACGCATGAAAACCGTTAACCGCATTTTTTCCGGATCGCTTCTGTACCGGACGATTGAAAGTGGATTCTATGTTGGTTCGAAAGATGAAATTATCTTTTATGCTTATCCAAGTCTGGCAGAACTTGAAAGTATTAACTATCAATTTTACAGATCGATCTGATAAAATTGCTTTTCCTGAAAATATTGACCGGGTGACAGGTTCTGAAATGAATCGTCATCCGGTTATTTTGTTTTTGCAGGGCTTTTCTTCGTCACATCATTAAAAAGGGCATTGCGATTTTGAATCGTAAACAAGTTTTATAAATTTACCGATACAATACAGAACAATCAACTAATGCAGCTATGAAAACTTGTTTAATAACGGGAGAAAATTCAGGTATTGGGAAATCTGCTGCAATTTTGCTTGCTCAGGAAGGACATAAAGTCATCATAGGTTGCAGAAACCTGGAAAGAGGTGAAAAGGCTTTGGATGAAATTAAGTGCAGGTGTCCTTTCGCAAATGTTGAGCTTCGGATCGTAGATCTATCATCGCAGACTTCTATCCGCTCACTTTCCGATAATTTACACAAAAGCATTGAAAGACTGGATGTTTTAATTCACAATGCTGCCGATTTTGACCTAAGCAGAAAGGGGCCTGTTTTCTCCGAAGATCATATTGAGACGGTATGGGCAACGAATCATTTAGGACCTGTTTTCCTGACCTACCTGCTTTTAGATCTGTTAAAGAAGAGTGAGCAGGGGCGGATCATAACCATTGCTTCAAAGGGGCTATTGACTTTTCCCTTCTTAAAAGTTGATTTTGATGACCCGGAATTTAAAAACAGAAAGTTTAGCGTTACCCATGCATATTATCAATCAAAGCTTGCACAGGTGATGTATACTTATTGGTTGTCTGAAGAACTGAAAGATACAAGGATTACAGTTAACTGCATCCGGGTTACGAATGTGGAGCTTGATTTATCGAGGTATCCGAACTTATCGAAAATGATGATATTTCTATATTCCGTCAAGCGTAAATTTTCGATTTCACCGGATGAGATGGCAAGGACATACGTCTTTCTGGCAACTGCCAACGAATTACAGGAAGTTACCGGGAAGTATTTTAATGAGAAGAATCAGGTTGTAACTTCTTCATATTTTAGTAAATGCAAGGAAAATATAAATAGATTAATGATTTTAACAATGAAGTATTTTCACTTTTGAAAGCCGGATACACAATTGCATCGCGCTCTAAGAAATTTAGCTCGACCGGAAGTATCATTCCTACCTGAAGTCCGATTGCCTGTACTCATCCTCAGATGAAACCTTCGCGTTGTCATTAAAGATTATTTTAAAGCAACCGATAGTGTTTTCAGACGTTTTTATTCCGGAAAAAATAAATATCTTTGCCTCCTGAGTTTTTGAGTATTTAATATAATTCAATACAGATAATTAAACCGTTAATCCAATGCAGAATAGAGGACTGATTCGGCTTTTAGCCATCGCGTTAGCCTTAGTATGTTTTTACCAGCTTTATTTCACTTATAAATCCTACAAGGTTGAGAGAGATGCAAAAGCTTATGGTATGACACAGGCAAAACTGAAAAATGTTGGCGCAACATCATTGCAGTTAGAGGCGCTTGCTCCGAAGTTGGAAGCGTTATACCTTGACTCGATTGCAAGCCAACCTGTATATAATTTCTTCGGTTTGCGCAAATACACTTATCGCGAAGTGGGCGAATACGCTATTCCTCTGGGTCTTGACCTTAAAGGGGGTATGAATGTTACCCTCGAGATTTCTGTTGTTGATCTTGTTAGAGCCATGTCGGGTAACAGTACCGATTCCACTTTTACCGCGGCAATTAAACTGGCGCTTCAAAACCAGAAAGGCAGCCAAGAGGATTTTGTCACTTTGTTTGGCAAAGCTTTCCAAACGGTTGATCCCAATGCAAAACTTGCAGCCATCTTCAATACGCTCGATTTAAGGGATAAAGTTAACTTTAACTCTTCCAATGCCGATGTTCTGAAGGTTATTCGTACAGAAACCAATGCTGCTGTCGATAACTCATTTCAGATTCTTCGTACACGTATCGACCGTTTCGGGGTTGCACAACCAAATATTCAGCAGCTGCAGACGAAAGGACGCATCCTGATTGAACTCCCTGGCGTAAAAGATCCAAAACGTGTCCGGAAGTTGTTGCAGGGAACTGCAAACCTTGAATTCTGGGAAACACACGAAAATAGTGAGGTATATCCTTATTTGCTCGAAGCAAACAAACGTCTCCGCGAGATAAAAGCAATGACGAAAGCTGGTCTAAGCAGCGTTAAAGACTCCACCAAGCAGGTTAGTGCTTCTGATTCATTGAAAGCAAGTGACTTGCTGGCCGAAATTAAAAAGCAGGGCAAAGATTCACTGGCAGCAAGTACTGCTGATGACATGGCAAAAAACTTCCCGCTGTTCGCTGTTTTATCTCCTAATACATCACGCGATGGTCAGATTGGCCGTGGTCCTGTAGTAGGTTATGCACATAGCAAGGATACTGCGGCAGTTAGTGAATACCTGAATATGCAGCAGATCAAATCGATCTTTCCAAGGACCATGTTATTCAGATGGACGGCACAGCCTACCGAAAAGGAAGGTAATTTTTATCAGTTGATTGCTTTAAAGGTAACTAACCGCGACGGTCGTGCTCCTCTTGACGGAGATGCAGTTGTTGATGCTCGCCAGGAATTCGGTCAGAACAAGGCTTCAAGTGTGGTTGATATGAATATGAATAACGAGGGCGCTAAAATCTGGCAGCGCATGACCCGCGAAAATGTGGGCAGAAGTTTAGCCGTCGTACTCGATAACTATGTACAATCTTTCCCAACCGTTCAGGGTGAAATAGGCGGAGGACGTACCGAGATTTCTGGTAACTTTTCTGTTGAGGAGGCGAAGGACCTTGCAAACATGTTGAAGTCTGGTAAAATGCCGGCTTCTGCCAGAATTGTTCAGGAAGAGATCGTAGGGCCAACTCTTGGACAGGAATCGATTCAGAGTGGTATGTATTCATTCATTGCAGCATTTATACTTGTGCTTGCATATATGTTGTTCTTCTATAGTAAAGGTGCCGGTCTTGCTGCGAATATGGCGCTTGTGGTGAACCTTTTCTTCCTTGTTGGTATTCTGGCCTGTCTGGGTGCTGTACTTACACTTCCTGGTATCGCAGGTATCGTGCTCACAATGGGTATGGCTGTTGATGCAAACGTTTTGATTTACGAACGTACTGAAGAAGAGGTGAGGGCAGGAAAAGGAATCAGACTTGCCGTCAATGATGGCTTCCATCATGCCTTATCTGCAATTATCGACGGACACGTAACATCACTGCTTACAGGTATTGTATTATATATGTTTGGTTCAGGACCGATCAAGGGTTTTGCTTCAACATTGATTATTGGTATCATCACCTCGCTTTTCACTGCATTATTCATCACCCGTTTGATTTTCGAACGTTGGCTGGATCATAATAAGAAGATCATTTTTGTAACTAAAATGACAGGAGAGTGGTTGCGTCATACTGCAGTTCATTTTATTCAGAAACGTAAGATATTCTATTATATCTCGGGCACATTGGTAGCGATTTCTATTTTGTCATTGACTTTTAAAGGATTAAATTACTCAATTGACTTCAAGGGTGGACGTACCTATGTTGTTCGTTTCGATAAAGATGTTCAGGTTGAGTCAGTTGCTAATGCATTAGCTCCTTCATTTGGCGGTATCACTCCTGAAGTTAAAACTTATGGTGGGAATAACCAGGTTCGTATCACAACAGATTACAAAATTGCCGAGGATGGTGAAGCTATTGATTCACAAATTGAAGGACTTCTATATACAGGTTTAAAACCTTATATTAGTGCAAATGTGACCGAAGAGAAATTCTTGACGGACTATAAGCTGAGCTCACAAAAAGTTGGACCAACCATATCTGATGATATTAAAAAGAGTGCAATTCTGGCGGTAATCTTCTCTTTGCTTATTATCTTCCTTTATATTGCCGTCCGTTTCAGAAACTGGGCATTTGGTCTGGGAGGTTTGGTATCACTGGCACATGATGCTACCATATTGCTGGGAGCTTACTCAATATTAGATGGGATTTTGCCATTTTCACTTGCCATCGACCAGGCATTTATTGCAGCTATCCTAACGGTTTTGGGATATTCAATTATGGACACGGTTGTTGTATTTGACCGTATCAGGGAGTATCTGCACTTACATCCGAAACAGAATACTGTTAAGACCTATAACGATGCAATGAACAGTACGTTACGTCGCACCTTCAGTACCTCGCTGACTACGTTGGTTGTTTTAACAGCGATCTTCCTGTTCGGTGGAACCTCTATTCAGGGATTTATCTTTGCATTGTTGTTTGGTGTATTTATAGGTACTTATTCATCTGTATTTGTGGCAACTCCTATTGCATACGATTCTTTGCCTAAGAGTAAACGAATTGAGTAAGAAAAGAAATAACTTCAAATAAGGTATAAATGAACCCGGAGCTGATAAGGTTCCGGGTTTTTTTATTTGATATTTTAAGCTCACTTATTACCTTTGACAGCCACTAAAAATAATTTACATGCTCGAATTTTTTCAATCGCTTGCCGATTGGTATATGAACAACATCAACTATTTTACGATCACATTATTGATGGCCATCGAAAGTTCTTTTGTACCGCTTCCCTCCGAAATCGTAATACCGCCTGCAATCTGGAAAGCCGCATCCGGCGAATTAAGTATGTACCTGGTCGTCGTATTTGCAACTTTAGGGGCGATCATCGGAGCTATGTTCAATTATTTGCTGGCCAGGTGGCTGGGCAGGGCAATTGTACACAGTTTAGCCGGGTCTAAGGTTGGTAAAATGTTCCTATTGAACCAACGCAAAATTGAACATGCTGAAAGTTACTTTATTCGCAATGGCAGAAGCTCAACTTTTGTGGGGCGGTTAATCCCGGGCATCCGGCATTTAATCTCAATTCCTGCAGGTCTTGCCAAAATGAATGTGGGTCAATTTGTACTGTACACTGCGCTGGGCTCAGGGATATGGCATATTATTCTGGCAATATTGAGTTACTCTGTATACTCACAACAAGAGTTGCTCAAAAGGTACATGAATCAGGTCTCCTATGGTTTGCTTGCGGCCGGTATACTTTTTTTCATTTATCTGGCGATTAAAAGCACGAGGAAAAATTGAATTAAATTGTCCATCTTTGGCAGACTGAATTTCAATTATTAAGATAGTTACTTTTGTGGATATAGTTTCTTCAGGGACGAAGGATCTTGATCGTAAAAGTTCCAAGAAAGATGTGTTATAAGGGATATTCACTATGATTCGATTGTTTTTATCCATATTACTACTCAGCATCTGCAATGTCAGTTGGACTGCAAATGGACGTTTGTATTTATCCGATGGTGTTTCGCTTTGTTGGCAATCTGAATCTTCGTCTCAGTACAAATTGTGTGACCAACTTGAAATTGGCGATGGCGTTATTCGTTCTTCATCGAATGAAACAAATTTGGTTCCTTATGCTAAAAAAAATCTTTTTTCAGATTATAAGATCATTGATGAGATAAAGAGCAATGGTTGTTATTTCACAGATTCGAACCTGTTATTTTTGATTCGGAAAGACAATCTTTTTCTTTCGATACTTAGGATTTAGAGGTTCGCCTCTTTAAGATTCGGATATAAGCTTCATTACTGCTTTTTTTCAATCCGAATATTCAATTTGTTCTTTCTGCTTTCAGGATTTAAAATACTTTTTCCTTGTGAATTACGTGAGGCGCTGTTTTTAAGTCGGTTAGCTATTAAAAATCCATAAAAAACTGTATTAAATGATTCTATTACTTCAAGCTCCTGCAGAAATTTCGTACGCCGGCCTTTTGATGAAAGGTGGATGGTTGATGGTTCCACTGTTTATATTGTCCATTATCTCGGTATATATTTTTGGTGAAAGGTATATCTATTTAAGAAGGCATAAGAATGTTGAACCAGCTTTCTTTGATAAGATAAAAGAACTGATAAAAGGGGGTAAAATCGATGTTGCTTTGGCTTTATGCGCCTCCACAGATAGTTCGGATTCACGCATTCTTGCGAAAGGGATTCAAAACTTAGGTAAGCCGTTACGTGATATCCGCGAAGAAATGGAAAGCGAAGGGAAACTGGAAGTTTATAAATACGAAGGGAATATGTATTTTCTTGGTGTGATCGCCGGTGTAGCCCCCATGATGGGTTTTATCGGTACCATCTCGGGTGTAATCAAGATCTTCTATAACATCTCGCTTGCTGATAATATCAGCATTTCGTTGATATCCGGTGGATTGTACGAAAAATTGATCACTTCAGGAGTTGGCCTTAGCATCGGAATTATTGCGTATGTTTCTTATCACTTTTTGAACCATAAAGTAAATAAACTGGTACAAAAATGGGAATATCAATGTGTCCGGTTTATTGATCTGATTAATAACAGCTCAAAATGAATATGAGGAGTGAAAGGAAGCAGGTTTTTGAGATATTCTCAAATTCCTTCAGCGATATCATGTTCTTTCTGATGTTGTTCTTTTTGATTGCATCAACCATGATAACGCCCGGAACCATCAAACTGATGCTGCCTCAGGCAAATCAGACCCAATCGATGAACAAGCCCCCAAAAGAAATTGCGATTTCGATTACAAAAGATCTGAAATATTTCGTTGATAACAAGCAGGTGCAGTTTTCGGAAATTGAACCTATCTTGCGAAATATTAAAAAAGAAAGCAGTAGTGAGGTGCATGCCATTGTGCGATGCGATAATGTAATTGCAGTTCAGTCATTGGTCGATGTCTTACAAATTGGAAGTAAGGTGGAGGTGAAAATGGTTTTAGCCACCACCCGAAAAGACAAAGCGAATTAAAGGTTCTAATTTTAAGTCAATAATGGATAAGGAAGATTTATCTTTTAAAGTCAGGCAGGATACCGGTGTTAACGTCAGGGAATGTTATCAATGCGGCAAATGTACGGCCGGATGTCCGGTAGGGGAACGCATGGATCTCCGACCCAGTGTTATAATGCGAATGCTGCAATCGGGAGATACTGCTTCGGAGGAAGAGATACTCCTGTCGAACAGCATCTGGCTGTGTTTAACCTGCGAAACGTGTTATTCGCGTTGCCCGATGGAGCTTGATATCCCTAAAGTATTCGATTATTTGCGCGAGAAATCATATGCGGAAGGGAAAGTTAACTCCCAGTCGAGTGATATTGTGACTTTTCACAAATCGTTTCTGAACGCAGTGGAACGAAACGGGCGTTTGCACGAGATGACCCTTATTCTCGATTATAAAATTCATTCCGGGAATTTGTTCCAGGATATTACACTTGCTCCCGAGATGTATAGCAAGGGTAAACTTCACTTGTTACCTGAGCACATAAAAGATAAAAAAGGATTTGCCCGTTTATTTAAGGATCAGTTCAAAAAAAGGAAATCATGAAGATAGGATTTTATCCGGGATGTTCTTTAACCGGCTCTTCGCGTGAGTATAACGAATCGTTGCTTGCCATTGCCAAAGAAGCAGGCATTGAGTTGGTTGAAATAAATGACTGGAATTGTTGTGGCGCAACGGCTGCTCACAACCTGAATAAGGAGCTTTCATTGTCGCTTCCCGCAAGGAACCTGGCGATTGCCGAATCTGAAGAGATGGATGAACTCGTTGTTCCCTGTGCTGCTTGTTTTAACAGGCTGGTGATGACACAACATGAGCTCTCCGAAAAGAAAGATCTTAAAAAGGTCATTTCTGAAAAACTTCAGATGCCCTTTAAAAATGAAATCAGGATTTTAAATGTATTGCAGTTTCTTGAAAAACACATAGTTCCTCGTCTTGATCAGCTGGTGAAAAGTCCTCTTGAAATTGATGTGGCTTGTTATTATGGTTGTTTATTGGTCCGCCCACAAAATGTAATGAAAAGCGAGCGGTTCGAGGATCCAATGTCAATGGATACAATTATGCAGAAACTGGGAGCCAATCCAATCGATTGGCCCTTTAAAACGGAATGTTGCGGGGCTGGATTCAGCATATCAAAGACCGAAATTGTTGGGGAGCTTTCAGGTAAAATTGTTCGCAATGCGACCGGCAGGGGCGCCAAAGCGATCGTGGTTGCCTGTCCGATGTGCCATTCAAACCTTGATATGCGCCGCCCGGCAATCGATAGCTATTTGAATATGAAGATGGATATTCCAGTCATATATATAACACAAGCGATTGCGCTGGCCATGGGACTTACACCCCGGCAAGCCGGAATTCAACGGCATTTTGTGCCGGTAAACCTGACCGTTAATCGTTAAAATTAAGCGAGTATGTCGAAAATAGGTGTTTTTATATGTCATTGCGGCGAAAATATTAGTGCAACTGTTGATGTAGCCAGGGTAGCTGAAGCTGCCGGGCAATTGGAAGGAGTTGCTTTCAGTACAGATTATAAATATATGTGTTCCGATCCGGGGCAGACGATGATCAAGCAGGCGATTAAGGAAAATGGACTTAACGGTGTAGTAGTAGGGTCCTGCTCCCCACGTATGCATGAACCCACTTTTCGCAAAGCTTGCCAGGAAGCTGGTTTGAACCCTTTTATGTGCGAAATGGCCAATCTTAGGGAACATTGTTCATGGGTTCACGACAAAAGTGAAGCAACCACCCAAAAGGCAATCGACCTTGTCCGGACGCTTGTAGAAAAGGTGAAATTAAATAAACCACTGTTCTCAATTCAAGTGCCTGTTACAAAAACGGCGTTGGTCATTGGCGGTGGAATTGCAGGGATACAGGCAAGCCTCGACATTGCAAGTGCAGGCCATCAGGTTATCCTTGTTGAGAAAGATCCGTCGATTGGCGGGCATATGTCGCAACTTTCGGAGACTTTCCCAACGCTCGACTGTTCGCAGTGCATCCTCACGCCCCGCATGGTTGAAGTAGCCCAACATCCCAATATCAAGTTAATGACTTATGCCGAACTCGAAAAACTGGAAGGTTCGATTGGCAACTTTAAAGCAACAATTCGGAAAAAGGCAAAGAGTATAGACGAAGATCTGTGTAACGGTTGCGGAACTTGTACTACCAAATGTCCAACCAAGAAAATACCAAGTGAATTTAATACCGGCCTTGGAATGCGAACGGCCATTTATGTGCCGTTTCCGCAAGCAGTGCCAAATAAACCGGTTATCGATAAGGAAAATTGTTCCTATTATCAAAAAGGAAAATGTAAGGTTTGCGAGAAAGTCTGTCCTACAGGGGCCATCCGTTTTGATCAGGAGGATGAACTTGTGGAACTTGAAGTTGGAGCAGTTGTTATTGCCACAGGATTTGATATTATGCAACCCTCCGGATTTCCTGAATACGGCTATGGCAAATACAAAGATGTGATAACCGGTTTGCAGTTCGAGCGGCTCGCCTCGGCATCTGGTCCGACACTGGGTGAAATTCGTCGTCCATCCGATGGGAAAATCCCCGAAAAGATCGTATTTGTCGCCTGTGCCGGATCACGCGATCCTGCCAAAGGAGTTCCGTATTGTTCGAAAATATGCTGCATGTATACGGCCAAACATGCAATGCTCTATCAACACAAGGTTCATCACGGAAAGTCCTATATCTTTTACATGGATATCAGGGCAGCCGGGAAAAATTATGAAGAATTTGTGCGACGAGCCATTGTTGAGGATGAAGTGAATTACATCCGCGGACGTGTATCAAAAGTTTATGAGGAAAACGGTAAGCTGATCGTTAAAGGTGTTGATACACTGTTGTCTGCAAAGCCTGTCGAAATTGAAGCCGATATGGTGGTGCTTGCATCAGCTGCAGTTGCAAATCCAGGTGCTGAAGCGCTGGCTCAAAAGATGCATGTCTCTTACGATTCCTATAATTTCTTTTCTGAGGCTCATCCCAAGTTAAAACCGGTTGAAACGAATACCGCAGGTATATTTCTTGCCGGGGCTTGCCAGGCGCCAAAAGATATTCCCGAAACGGTATCACAGGCTTCGGGTGCGGCCAGTAAGGTGATCATTTTATTTTCAAAGGATGAATTGAGCCGCGATCCTTTAATTGCGGTTGTCAATCGCAGTCCTGCGCCGGTATTCTCAACCTGTGTCGGCTGCTTTATGTGTGCTTCAGCCTGTCCGTACCAGGCAATAGGCGAGGAGCTGATTACAAACCGCCAGGGAAAGGTGATAAAAAAAGTGGCCAAAGTGAATCCCGGCTTGTGCCAGGGTTGCGGAACATGCGTCGCATTTTGTCGCTCTAAATCAATTGACATTCAAGGCTATTCGAATGAACAGATGTGTGCGGAAGTAATAGCATTGCTTAATCATGAATAATTTATCAGTAAAATGACTGAATTTGAACCCAAAATAATAGCTTTTGTCTGCAACTGGTGCACCTATGCAGGTGCCGACCTGACAGGGACGAGCCGAATTAAGTATGCTCAGAACGTGAAAATTATTCGCTTTCCGTGCACCGGACGTATTGATTTTATGTTGTTGTTGAAGTCTTTTGGCGAAGGAGCTGATGGAATTATCGTTTCTGGTTGTCATCCAAACGACTGTCATTATACTTCCGGGAACTTTCATGCACGCAGACGATGGATCATGTTCCGTGGTTTACTCGACATGCTGGGTATCGACGTCCGCAGAATCCAGTATTCGTGGGTTTCGGCTGCTGAAGGATTTAAATGGGCAGACATTGTAAATTCAACCGTAAATACCATCCGCGAACTTGGTCCTTATACCGAGTACGAAAAAGTGGCCGGTTATCTTGAAAAGGAGGCTAATCAATGAGTGAACTTATAAAAAAAGCAGCGGCCTTGCTTGAATCGAAATCTGTTCAGGTGGTCATTGGCTATGGTAAAGGTACGGGAAACCGTACCCGTACGATTTTTGCGACCCAGGTTACCGAATGCGAAAACCTCATTTTTGACAGCCGTTGCGTTCAGAACCTGGCTGTTTACCTTACCAAATTGGAAATTAAGAAACTGGGAAAGCCTGCTATTGTTGCGCCGGTTCCGGTATTAAGAAGTATACTTCAATTGGCGGTCGAGAACCAGATCACCGAAAGTGACCTGGTTATTTTGGGCATTACTTCCGAAAGTGAATTGATTGATTTTGAATCGTTCGCAGCAATTGAAACGTTTCTGACGACACATAAGATAGAAATTGAGGAAAAATATACGAAGACAATTGACGCAATCAAAGCAATGCCGGTCGCCGAACGGTTTGCTTACTGGGTCAAAGAGCTGGAGTCGTGTTTTAAATGTTATGCCTGCCGTGGAGCTTGTCCATTGTGCTACTGTACACGTTGCACGGTCGATGATAACCAGCCTCAGTGGATTTCGGTAGCTTCTCATCCGCTTGGAAACCTCGAATGGCACATTATGAGAGCCATGCATCTTGCTGGCCGTTGTACCGATTGCGAAGCATGTTACAATGCGTGTCCGATGGGTATTCCTATCCATTTGCTTACAAAAAGCATGCTTCAGGATGTGGCTGATAACTTCGGAAGTTATGGCCCTTCACTCGATAAGCAGAATACACTTTCGAGTTTTAAACCCGATGATAAAGAATCTTTTATAAGATAACGATGCAGACAGAAAATTATCTGATCAGAAAGCCGTCGCTCGAAAAATTGTTCAACGATTTAATCGGGGGCGGAAAAACTATATACGCTCCAAAGGCGAAAGGGGATTTGGCACTATTCAGTGATGTTAAAACCTATAGCGATATTACAGAAGACTACATTGTTACAGCTAATTCCGCAAAGTTAGTTGTTTTTCCCCGTACAGAAAAACTGTTCTCCTATCATAAATCGAAAGAGAAGACGGAAATTACCGATGCTGCAGGCAGTACTTTCCCCGATGTTGTTTTGTGGGGAACCCGTCCTTGCGATGCCGCAGCGTTCATACCACTCACAGATACCTTTAATGGCGACTATAAGGACATCATTTTCAATAATCGCAGGGAAAGAGTTTTCCTGATTAGTTTTAGCTGCAGCCGAAGCGATGAATATTGTTTTTGTACTTCCGTAAACAGCGGACCAGGGAATACTTCCGGAAGCGATATTCTCTTCACTAAACTATCTGGCGGAGACTATCTTGCCGAAGTAATAACGCCGAAAGGACAACTTTTAGTGAGCGAAAACAGTGATTTGTTTGAAACTAAATCCGAAGAAGACAAAGAGCAGCAACTTGCCGTTGTCGCTACCCGGTTTAACCAGGTGGAGATACAGGCAAAATTGCAAAACCTGTTCGAAAATCCTGTTTGGGATGATAAGTCAAGGGCCTGCCTCGGATGTGGTTCATGTGCTTACGTTTGTCCTGTCTGTAGTTGTTTCGATATTCAGGACGAAGCTCACGGCAATAAAGGAACCCGTCTGAGATGTTGGGATTCTTGTGGCTTTGGCTTGTTTACGCTACATACTTCGGGGCATAACCCACGTGAAACACAAGGTGCACGCTGGAGGCAGCGAATCCTGCATAAATTCTTGTACGTACCTAACAAATCGAAAATAGCTGGATGTGTTGGATGTGGCCGTTGTTCGCGGTCTTGTCCTGCTGATATCAATATTTTAGATACATTAACTTCTTTATAAGCGCATAAACGAAATGAGTAATCAGAACATATATATTCCCTACCTGATGCGGATCGAAAAAATTACACTCGAAGCTCCTGGTGTAAAGACATTTCGGTTAAAATTTGAAAATGAAGAGGATGCCGAAACGTTTAGTTTTAAAGCCGGACAATTTGGTGAATACTCGATCATGGGAGTGGGAGAGTCCACTTTCTGCATTGCATCGTCACCTACAAGGAAAGGGTATATCGAATGCACGTTCCGGCAGGCAGGTAAAGTTACTTCTGCATTGGCTTTGGCCGAAGAGGGTGATGTGGTTGGATTTCGGGGACCATATGGAAATACATTTCCGCTGGATGCATGGAAGGGGAAAAGCCTGTTATTTATAGCCGGAGGTATTGCTTTGCCTCCAATGCGTTGCGTAATCTGGAATGCACTCGATACGCGCGAAAATTTTAAAGATATTACGATTGTTTATGGTGCTAAATCCGTTGATGACCTGGTATATAAAGATGAACTTGCTGAGTGGCGAAGCCGTCCTGACGTAAAGCTTGTGACAACGGTCGATCCGGGAGGCGAAACTCCAGACTGGAAGGGTGAAATTGGTTTTGTTCCTATGGTTCTTGAAAAGACGGCCCCTTCATCAGAGAATACAATAGCAATTGTCTGCGGTCCGCCAATCATGATAAAATTTACCTTCCCTGTGTTGGAAAAATTGGGCTTTACGGAAGAGAATATCTATACAACGCTTGAAAACCGCATGAAATGTGGCTTTGGAAAGTGTGGGCGTTGCAATGTCGGAGAGGTTTATGTATGTAAAGATGGGCCGGTTTTTAGTTACGAGCAGTTAAAACTTTTACCTGCTGAATATTAGAACAATAAATATTAATCTGCTGTTTTTGGCCTTTTAATATTTACTTTCAAAGGGTTGAAATCTTTGGTTCAAAATCGTCTTTCGTTATTCAAAATTGTATCTTTGTCAAAAAGCAAATCAAAATGGGACATATAGTACTCTTTCTCAGTGGTGGTGAAATAATGGTTGTGGTTTTTTTTGCATTACTTTTCTTTGGTGCGGATGCAATTCCAGGACTGGCTCGTACTGTAGGAAAAGGGATGCGGGAATTCAACAAAGCCACTTCGGATCTTAAAAACGAATTTGAGAATCATACTGCTGATATTAAACAGGATTTTAACAAGTTGACAGAAAAAATGGAAAAAGGGGGTTCTGAAGTCAAGCGGAAAATCGAGGATGAACTGAAGGATTAAATTACCATCACTATTTTACACCTTTAATCCAGATAAATGCTTAAAGCCGAGTTGCTTGTTAAATCGTTTGGTGACCTTCAGGTCTTGAAAGGGATCTCGCTTCACGTGTCGAAAGGAGAAATCGTATCGATTGTCGGGGCAAGCGGAGCAGGGAAGACGACATTACTTCAGATTTTGGGAACGCTTGGGAAACCCGATTCCGGCAAGGTTTGGATCAATCAGAAAGATGTTTTTGCATCGAATGAGACGGAACTTTCCCGTTTCAGAAATAAAGAGATTGGTTTTGTATTTCAGTTCCATCATTTATTGCCCGAATTTTCTGCTTTTGAAAACGTCTGTATTCCAGGATACATAGCCCGTCGAAACCGAAAAGAGGTTGAATCACGCGCAAAGGAGTTACTACAAATTCTTGAATTGACCGATCGCCTCGATCACAGGCCTTCACAGCTTTCAGGCGGCGAGAAACAACGGGTTGCCGTTGCAAGGGCATTGATCAACAATCCTGCGATTATATTAGCCGACGAACCTTCCGGAAATCTTGATTCTCATAATCAGGAAGAACTTTACCGCCTCTTTTTCGATCTTCGCGAAAAATTCGGGCAGACCTTTATTATCGTTACGCATGACGAACATTTTGCCGGTATGTCTGACCGAATGATCCATATCAGGGATGGTGTGGTTGAGATTTAGCGGTATTTTCGTTTTGCTTTCTAATCATTATTTTTAGAACTTCGTGCATATATGTCTCCTGACGAATTAAAAAATTTCCTCGACGAAAAGTGCAATCAGTTCAATTGCTTGAATTTCATTGAAGTTGATCCTATTTCAATTCCGCATCAGTTTTCGCGCAAGGAAGATATTGAGATTGCCGGGTTTCTTTCGGCTACAATAGCCTGGGGTCAACGACCGACGATCATCAGGAATGCCAATAGACTGATCCAATTAATGGATGGTGAACCCTACGAATTTCTGACGAAAACTGCTATTGAAGATCCGGAACGTTTCGAATCATTTGTTCACCGGACATTCAACGGAACCGACTGTTTTTATTTCATGAATGCGCTTTCGGCAATTTACCGCGAACAAGGGGGGCTTGAGAAGCTGTTTACAGATGGTTTTTCCATTGATGGCACCGTCAAATCAGCCATCATCTATTTTCGTGAAAGGTTTCTTTCTTTCGAACCTCTGCACCGTACCGAAAAACATGTAGCAAACCCGGAAACAGGATCTTCTGCAAAACGTATCAACATGTTCCTCAGGTGGATGATCCGACCGTCAGGTAGTGGGGTCGATTTTGGCCTTTGGAATTCGATTCCGGTTTCTGCCTTAATGATGCCTTTGGATGTCCATTCGGGGAGTGTTGCCCGGAAATTGGGATTACTACAGCGGACTCAAAATGACTGGCAGGCGGTGGAAGAGTTAACCGCCAATCTGAGAATTTTTGATTCTGCTGATCCTGTGAAGTACGATTTTGCGCTCTTTGGACTGGGTGCGTTTGAGAAATTTTAATTTTTCGGAAAGGATTGTAAAGAATTTATAAATGAGTAGAAATAACTGGTTCGAATTCAAACAATTCAGGATAGAACAACAAAAGGCTGCAATGAAAGTTGGTACTGATGGTGTTCTGCTCGGTGCCTGGACTCCGGTTGTTGATAATCAGCGGATTCTTGATGTTGGAACAGGAACCGGACTCATTGCATTGATGCTTGCACAGCGTTCGGAAGCCATAATTGATGCGGTTGAAATTGATGAGCCGGCTTGTGAGGAAGCTCAATATAATTTTGATCATTCACCATGGAGTAATCGGCTAAAGGTATTCAATATGGATTTTCAGGTGTTTGCCAATTTGCCATTTGAACCTTACGATTTGATTATCAGTAATCCTCCTTTCTTTGTCAACTCTTTAAAAACCAAAAATGCAGCTACTTACTTAGCACGGCATGACGAGATGCTCTCTTTCGAACAGTTGATCACAGCGTCGCGAAGGCTACTCAGTAATACAGGCCGGTTTTGCGTCATTATCCCTTTTGCGAGTTGTATAGATTTCAGGGAAAGCGCCCGCCTTACCGGCTTTTATCTCAGACAACAAACAAAGGTGATCCCAAAATCGGGGCGATCTCCGAAACGGGTTTTATTGGAATTCGCAATACAACCAGATTATCCGATTGATAATGAGTTGACCATACTGGATGAAAATGGATGTTACACGGAGGATTACAAAATACTTACTTCACCCTTTTATCCTGCTTTCTGAAACTTTTGCGTGTGGATTTTGTTAATATGTTTATCACATCGTTAATGAAAATCAATGTCACTCTTTCAAAATATTAATCTCTGGGCTGTTCTGATTGCTGCAATAACAAAAGTGATCATCGGAAGCTTTTGGTATTCTCCTCTTATTCTTGGGAAGAGTTGGATGCATGCGAATGGTTTTACTGATGAGGACTTTAAAAAAGGACACCCAATCTGGTTGATGGCTCTTCTTTCGCTTTTTTTTGCGTTTGTTGCTGCTTTGGCAATGGCTACTTTTATCACTCCGCAATGGAATATGATATCCGGCGCAGGAATGGGTTCAATTATTTCAATCGTTTGGATTTCAACATCAAAGGCAAATACGACAATTTTTGAGAATTACTCGCTTAAGCATTACCTTATTCATGCCGGTTACGATTTTTGCAGCTATACTGCGATGGGTGCTATTTTAGGGGCATGGCATTAATAATTCGACGATGTGAACCTAATTATTTCAATTCTATCCCTGGCAAAGTCTTTCTGATCATTTAAAGGTTCAAAATAGCAGAAAATTAAGCATGATCGTCATCGTATTTTTTGATGATTTTCAGCGCTTTTACAACCATTTTATCTTTTGAGTTTTTATTTTTCAGCTTATCCTTTTGGATAAAATCAGAAATTTCATCAGCTTCCTTTTGTGTTAATCTGGAAGGAGGTATTGCTAAATAGACTCCCTTTGGTTCTTTAATGTATCCCATAACTTAATCTTTAAAATATGTATTGACTAAGAAATCTGCTGCCTCGGTATCGATAAACATTCTGGTTCCACTAATTGACTTTGCTTTTAGAATCAAAATATAATGGTTGACCAATTTGCTTTTTGCTTCGAATGCAACGTATCCATAAAAGCCATGTTCAAATGATACTTTACATGCGAAAGCAACCAAATTACCTAAAACACCTTCGTAAACTTTATTACTTCCATAACTGTGAGGTGCCGTTTCCACTAGTCTCATAAATATAAAGTCTTTTTGCTCTTCAATACTGATCAAACCTTGTATTACATCAGGTGAACTTCAGATTATCAATTTATACACTTTTGATTCTTTTACTTCTATCTTCCAATCAAATTTCCATCCTTTTTTCAAATTCTTTAGTTCTGACTTTTGTAATTCAACAACATCCGTATCGAAACTATCTCCCGAAAGTCTGTTTACGATCGAATTTGTAAGCCTGTCAACTTTTTGAGAAATCTTTGCCATCCTTATCAAGTCTTTACAAATATATAAATACTTTTCCGGTTTAAGGCTGTTATTTATTTCTTAATTAGCTAAAGATAAAGAGTTACGACTCACCCCAACGCCAATTTTTCACTAAGTTTTGTATTCAAATCCAATTGTTTTTAAATCATTCATTCGCCGCAGGAAATTGCTACTTTTGAGCCGAAAACTCAAAACAAACTTCGATGAAGACACTGGCATTGCTGGCAATATTTACTCTTTTACTATTTCCAAAGGCTTTTTCTATCCAGCTTTCGCCGGAATCAAAGATTTCGTTGCTGACCTGTGGACCAGGAGATGAAATCGCTACATACTTTGGACATAGCGCAATCCGGATAAATGATTCGCTATCGGGTATTGATTATGTGTTTAATTATGGCGTTTATAGTTTTGATACACCCAATTTTGCATGGCGATTTGCCAAAGGGGAGACTGATTATATACTTGCAGGGGAACGCGTGGCGTCCTTCATGTCATCCTATCAGGAAGAACAGCGAAGTGTTTATGAACAGGTATTGAATATCACACAAACTGAAAAGCAGTCACTTTTTGATGCGTTGGTCGAAAATGCTAAAAAGGAAAACCGGGTTTATCGTTACCGCCATTTTTCCGATAATTGTTCCACGCGTTTGCGTGACCAGTTCGAGAAATGTGTCAATCACCAGCTTCAGTATGATACTTTACAGGACACAAAACTGACCTATCGGAATTTGGTCGATCAGTGTGTCCCCGGAAATAGCTGGAATGGTTTTGGCATAAAATTGGCGCTCGGTATTCCGGCAGATAAAGTGACTACCTATTCCCAGAAAATGTTTCTTCCTATTTACCTTATGAATAGTATGGCAAGTGCCGCGGTAGTGAAAGATGGCGTAAGGATGCCATTTGTATTACCTAAGACTACACTTTTTGAGGCAAAACGAATCCCTTCGGGCTTCAGCCTGAACTCGCCGGCAATTGTTGTAAATCTGTTTTTTCTGTTTGTTGCGTTCCTGACTTTTATAGAATACCGAAAAAAGAGAATGATCTGGCTTGATTTTCTGGTCTTCTTTTCGATTGGCTTTGCCGGACTTTTATTAAGTTTCCTCTGCTTTATCTCGGTTACAGAAGCCACTGAATGGAACCTGAACCTGGTTTGGGCATTGCCAACTCATTTTGTTTTCGCATTTCTTTGGGTTATACCTTCTTTACGATCTAAACTTGAATGGTATTTGAAATTTACTGCCGGAATTGTATTGTTGTTCCTGATTACCATGATATTCCTTCCGCAAACATTTCACTGGCTCGTTGTACCACTTTGCCTGACCATTTTACTTCGTACATTCAGTAGTTTGAAATTGAGCTTCTTCGCAAAGAAGAATATTGCCTGAAAGCAATTGAATACCTTCAAATTCTTACTTTGTTGAAAACTTCGATTTTGAAATCTTTTTTGCTCATTCGATTGTCTTATCTTTGTTTGAACGAGTAACATTTATACACCTGCCTTGACACAAGTTCCGAATAAATACGCCGAGACACCGCTAATGAAACAATATTATGCGGTTAAGAATAAATATCCTGATGCGGTATTGCTTTTCCGTGTGGGTGACTTCTACGAAACATTTGGGGAGGATGCCATCAAAGCATCTGGTATTTTGGGGATTACACTCACACGCCGTGCAAATGGTTCTGCCAGTTTTGTTGAATTGGCCGGCTTTCCGTACCATGCGCTCGACACTTACCTTCCCAAATTGGTGAGGGCCGGTCAGCGTGTAGCGATCTGTGAACAACTTGAAGATCCCAAACTTACGAAGAACATCGTTAAGCGCGGAATTACCGAACTTGTCACACCGGGTGTTTCAATCGATGACAATGTGCTCGAACATCGTGAGAATAACTTCCTTGCTTCAGTTCATATTGAGAAAACGTTGGCTGGCGTTGCCTTTCTTGATATCTCGACTGGGGAATTTCTTACTGCCGAAGGGTCATTTGAATACATCGATAAATTGCTGAACAGCTTCCAGCCAAAAGAGGTGCTTTTTCAGAAAGGGAAAGAGAAACTCTTTATTGAATTGTTTGGAAGTAAGTTTTATACGTATAAACTGGATGATTGGGTTTATACAGAAGATGCTGCCAATGACAGGCTTTTACGCCATTTTGAAACCATCTCTCTAAAAGGATTTGGGGTTCAGTCGCTTCAGTTAGGCATCATTGCTTCGGGAGCTATACTTCATTACCTCGATTTTACACAGCATTCACATCTTCAACATATTTCCGGACTTTCACGCATTGAAGAGGATCGGTATGTATGGCTCGACCGTTTTACTGTCCGTAATCTTGAACTTTTTCATACGATTAATGAAGGGGCGAAGACACTCGTTCAGGTGATTGATCAGACGATTTCACCCATGGGAGCCCGACTTTTGAAACGTTGGGTTGCGCTTCCCCTTAAAGATATCCACCGGATCAACGACCGGTTGGATGTTGTTCAGAAATTTACTGAAAATGCGGAATTAAAGGGCGACATAGAGGAGCAGCTGAGGCACATAGGCGACCTGGAACGGATTATTTCAAAAGCGGCAGTCGGACGTGTGAATCCGCGTGAAGTGGTTCAATTGAAAGTTGCATTAAATGCAATTGGCCCCGTTAAAGAGTTGTGTGCTGCATCTGGAAACGGCGTATTGATCCGTCTTGCTGAACAGCTTAATTTGTGTCAAACCATCAGAGAACGGATTGAGCATGAGATTTTCCCCGATCCACCCATGATGATTGTTAAAGGGCATGTCATTGCAAAAGGCGTATCTGCTGAATTGGATGAATTGCGTGATCTTGCCTTTTCAGGTAAAGATTATCTTCAGAAAATGCAGGAACGCGAGATTCTCGCCACAGGAATTACTTCGTTGAAAATAGCTTTCAACAACGTTTTTGGATATTATATCGAAGTCAGGAACCTGCATAAGGATAAAGTTCCTGAAACCTGGATTCGCAAACAAACACTTGTCAGCGCTGAGCGCTATATAACAGAGGAACTTAAGAACTATGAATCGAAAATTCTTGGAGCTGAAGAGAAAATCCTTGCCATCGAAATTCGCTTATTTAGTCAACTTGTATCTGCCTTGACCGAATATATTCAGGCGATCCAGTTAAATGCTTCGGTGTTGGCACAGATCGATTGTTTGCTCTCGTTTGCAACAATTGCACAACAGAATAAATACAATCGGCCTGAAATCAATGAATCACAAGTTATTGATATTAAAGATGGCCGGCACCCGGTTATTGAACGGGCGCTTCCCATCGGTGAAAAGTACATCACCAACGATGTATTCCTCGACAACGAAGATCAACAGATCATTATTATCACAGGTCCCAATATGGCTGGTAAATCGGCTTTATTGCGACAGACGGCGTTAATTGTACTAATGGCCCAGATGGGTTCCTTTGTTCCGGCAGAAGCTGCTAAAATAGGGTATGTGGACAAAATCTTCACACGCGTTGGAGCTTCGGATAATATCTCGCTCGGAGAATCGACATTTATGGTCGAGATGAACGAAGCTGCCAGCATCTTGAATAATATGTCGGACCGAAGTCTGATTTTGCTCGATGAATTGGGGCGCGGAACAAGTACTTATGACGGTATTTCAATCGCCTGGTCGATTGTCGAATATATTCATGAGCATCCAAAAGGTCGTGCTAAGACCCTCTTTGCTACCCATTACCACGAGTTGAATGAGATGGAAAAATCGTTCAGCAGGGTACGCAATTTCAATGTCACGGTAAAAGAGGTCGGGAACAAGGTGATCTTTCTGCGCAAGTTGGTTCCAGGTGGCAGTAACCATAGTTTTGGTATTCATGTGGCACAGATGGCAGGGATGCCAAAGAGTGTTGTAAATCGTGCAACCGAAATCCTAAAACAGCTTGAAAAAGCCAACCGCAAGGATCTTCCGGCCAAAAGGGTAAAAGACCTCGCAGAAATGCGCGAAGGATTTCAATTGAGCTTTTTCCAGCTCGATGACCCGGTTCTCAAACAGATCCGCGACGAAATCAAGAATCTTGATGTCAATAACCTCACGCCGATGGAGGCGCTTAATAAATTGAATGAGATTCAGAAAATTATAGGCAAATAAGAAGATAACATATGAAGAGACAAGGCATTGCCTTGTTTCTGCACCCCGATTTACTTAAGGGAGGTTCTAAGATTTAAATATCATCATATCAATTAAATATGTTATATTTGGCTATTGAAAAACCCGATAACCATCAAGTAATGTCAAAAAAGTATAAACCCACTGGTAAAATAGGTCTATTCGAC
>JANXZJ010000027.1 GCA_025355585.1 Mariniphaga sp.
CAAAGTTCCGCCCCAGGCAAATGACATGGAGGAGGCCGTGTTAGGAGCGATCCTTATTGATCCGGATGCAATATTTACTGTTATTGATATTTTAAAGCCAGGGTCGTTTTATAAAGAAGCTCATCAAAAGATATATAAATCAGTTATTGATCTAAGTAAACAGAATTTTCCGATTGATCTATTGACCGTGACAGAGCAATTAAGAAAGTCATCTGAATTAGATATGGTTGGTGGCCCAATTTATATCACTCAGTTATTATCCAAAATTGCATCATCTTCAAATATTGAATATCACGCACGAATCATTGCACAAAAATATATCCAGAGGGAAATGATAAGGTTCTCAACTGAATTGCAATCTATGTCCTTTGATGACAGCAATGATATAAGCGATTTAATAGGATTTGCAGAAAGTCAACTTTTAGACATTGTCGGGATAACGGATAAAAAAGAAGCCTCAAAACTCATCAATATTGTTGATACTGTCATTGAGTTAATACAGAAAGTCCAGAATCACGAAATTAAACTGATTGGTACACCTTCGGGATTCACAACTATTGACCGTAAGACCGGCGGTTTTAAAAATGGTGAACTGACTATTATCGCTGGTCGACCATCAATGGGGAAAACTGCTGTTGCACTGCAAATCGCTCTAAATGAAGCTGAATTAAACTATCCAGTCGCATTTTTTTCTCTTGAGATGTCAAAAGAACAATTGGCTCAAAGGTGTATCTCAAATGTTTCCGGCAAGACAAACGTCCAATTAATGGAAGGACATTGCAACCTGGATGATGTTTGTCAAAAAACAGAGCGTTTTATGAGCTATAATCTTTTCATTGATGATTCGGCAGGAGTTTCCATTTATGAGTTACATGCAAAGGCTAAGAGATTATTGTTGAAGTATGGAATAAAAATAATTGTAGTTGATTATTTGCAACTTGTACATGGTGACGGTCAGAACAGGGAACAACAAGTAAGTAGCGTATCGAGGGGGCTAAAAGTTATTGCAAAGGATCTAAACATCCCAGTTATCGCACTTTCTCAGTTAAACAGGGAACTTGAAAAAACAGGCAATAAAAAACCTCAGTTATCTAACCTTAGAGAATCGGGAGCCATTGAACAGGATGCGGACGTTGTTTGGTTCATTCACCGGCCGGCAAAGTATGAACAACAGACGATCAGTATTAACGGCAAGGAGAGATCATCAGAAGGTATTGCGGAGATAAGTATTGCAAAAAATAGAAATGGTATTTGTGGAAGTTTCTATTTGGAACATAATATTTCACTTACTGAATTTAAAGACATAGAAGGATGCACATTTTAAAACATAAATGGATCGCCCAGGCCGGCTTCAGTACCTGGCAATGTTCAAAATGCGGAGCGCTAAGATACTGGGAGACAGTTCTGCGAAGGATGGTGTTTCAAAAATACGGTCAGATGCGTTACGGAACCCCGGAGTGTGCGAGCATCATCAATTGCGATAAAATTGTCAAAGAAGCGATAAATTATAATAAATAATCAATTATGGAAAACACCGAAAAACAACCAGACAAAGATGATTTAAATTTTATTGTTGATGTCATTCAACGGGGAAGGATAAGACCGGCTAAATATGTTCATTCGCTTGAATTGCCTTATGGACTGTATAAAGAACTAAAAGATCACGGTATAATAAGACCAGATAACTTTTATGTTAATGAAAATGCTTTTTTCGAGTTCAGGCATGAACGGGTAATAATCAGTTTTATCAATTTGTGTATTTGCGATGTAATGCAGTTTTCCATTGACAGGTATTTAATAACGGATATTATGGGAAAATATCCTATCGTCAGAACATACCAGTCAAAAATGAACCACGATAAAAAACTTCCCCCCGCAAAGGGTCTGATGTTGGACACGGACAACAAAAGAAAACTTGTTAAGTCAAAGAAAGAATGTTTCACGCATTAATATTTAATACTATGACAACACTCATCCTTTTCAATTTTCTAAAGATGGTATTCACCATCAGTGTAATTTTGGCAATTGTTTTGTTTTGTATTTTAACATTCATTAGTGCCTCGCATAGGACTCGGTACCAGCAGGATATTATATTTCTTGAAGGCTTTCTGAAAAACGCTCCGACACGAGACCGCTTTGAGTTTTGCCTTCAGCGGTTTGACGAACTATCAAGAAATAACATGAATAGGAAACGGACAAATAAGGCTTATGTTAAGTTTCGCGAGGGGTATAAAGATTACTTGCTCGGAATTTTGCTTGCAGGTGAAGAGAAAATCAAGATTGTTCAAAAGATGACAAAGCAACTAACACCTGAGTTATGAAAAA
>JANXZJ010000151.1 GCA_025355585.1 Mariniphaga sp.
TTGCTCCGGTCTTCAGCCTGCTGGAAAAAACCAAATTTAACTTTCAGGATATCATTTGTTATCGGCTGTTTCGATGGGTCCATATAACACCATGTGTGCTCGGTTCCCATGATCACGTTTCTCCAGGCTGCACCACGCTCCGACTTTGATGAAGCCTGGAGAAACGTGATCATGGGAACCGAGCACACATGGTGTTATATGGACCCATCGAAACAGCCGATAACAAATGATATCCTGAAAGTTAAATTTGGTTTTTTCCAGCAGGCTGAAGACCGGAGCAAATCTTTATTAACCTCCACCTTATTATCTGCTGCGGATAGCAGCAGTTCAATTGTAGGCGTATTTAATACACTTTCATGGGTACGAAGTGGCCTGGTCTCAGTTTCTGCCGGGCAAAGCAAATTATTTAGTAGTATTTGTGATGAGAAAGGGAAAACTATTCTTTCTCAAAGACTTTCTACAGGAGAACTGGTTTTTAATGCAACTGATATTCCAGCCCTGGGATCAAAAAATTATTTTTTGAAAAAGAAAAAAATAAGGACGACTGGCCAGCTTGCACAGGGCAATACACTCGATAATGTTATTGTCCGGATTACTATTGATCCGCAAACAGGTGATATTTCAAGTTTAACAAATGAAGCCTATGAGTTTGTGGACCATCAGGCAACAAGTGCGCTCAACAGCTTCAGATACTTGCATGGTGATGATAGTCCGGATAAAGCTTCAGGGACACGAAATGCAAAAGTATCAATAAAGGAAAACGGTCCCTTAGTGGCTACGCTTCTGGTAGAATCAGATGCAGAAGGATGCAATAGTCTTTCACGTGAGATCACCATCATTGCCGGGCAGCCACAAATTGAAATCAAAAATATAGTAGATAAGCAAGCAGTTCTAAAAAAGGAAGGGATTCACTTTGGATTTGCGTTTAATATCCCGGGACCAACAACCAGGGTTGATATTCCATGGGGAATTATGGAACTTGAAAAAGATCAGCTTTCTGCCGCCAACCGGAATTGGATTGCTTTTCAGCGATGGCTCGACATTTCAAATAGTGAGCGTGGCATTACCTGGTGCTCTTTGGATGCACCGGTTTTTGAAACAGGCGACATGACTGCCAACATTTTAGGTGCAGCAACCAATTCTCCGAAATGGATTCGAAAAATCCAGCCGAGCGCGACTGTTTATTCCTGGGCCCTGAATAACCATTGGCATACTAATTTCCCTTTTAGCCAGGAAGGGAAGATTCAATTCCGATACAGGATTCTTCCGCATAACACAAAATATGACGCAGCATCGGCCAATCGTTTTGGACTAGAACAGGCTCAACCACTTATTGCAGCTTCTATTAAACCTGATTTTAAAGAAAAACCCTTCTTCGATATCAAAGGAAGCTCTGACGTTATCGTATCCATCTTCAAAACAAATAATGATGGGAAAGCTCTCCAGTTACGACTTCGTTCTGTATCTATCAAGGATGAAAAAGTAAAACTCAATTGGCCTGGCCGAAAACCATTATCAATGTTCATCAGCAATTCAGGTGATGAATCAGTCAAAGAGAAAGTTCAGGAGGATGTTCTGGTACCGGCGATGGGTTTTGTAACCCTAGATGTAGTTTGGTGAGTTTATATCTGCTTTTTCCTGTAAATAATCAAGGTCAATTTTTAAACTATCATAAAATGAAGACATTCAGTTCAATTTCGTTTAAGGTTCGATTCCTTTTCATTTCAGCTGGTTTGTTGTTTAACGGTGCTTTATCCGTTGTCGGCCAATCCAATGCTTCGCCAAAGAGCAGTGATTATTCCTATTTCAAAGGTGGAACCATCAGTGTTATTCCATCTTCTCATCAGGATATTGCGTGGATGGACAGTATTGGCAAGTGCATTGAGTTCCGTGATGTGCAGATGATCACACCAGTTTTGAAACGACTGAAAGAGAATGCCGGGTTTAAGTTCTCCGTTGAGGACGGATTGAGCCTCAGGGAATATCTTCACCGCCATCCCGAATCAATCGCTGAAATACTGAAATATACAAAAGAAGGCCGTCTGGAGTGGGGCGCTACCTACAAGCAACCCTACGAATCGATGTATGACGGTGAATCACTGATTCGTCAAACTTATCTCGGACGCAAATGGCTCAAAAAAACCTTGCCGGGTTGCGATTTTAAAACCTACTGGAACGAGGATGTTCCGGGCAAGTCGCTGCAAATGGCACAAATACTTTCCAAAGCAGGTATCCCTTACATGCAGTTTAGCCGTCATCAGCCCGGGATTTACAAGTGGTATAGTCCTGATGGAAGTTATATTACCTGCTTTACACCAGGTCAGTATGACGAAGTGGGTATTCCTGTCCGGCAAGCCCGCACAAATATTGACTCACTTTCGAAAGCTTTCACAACCTTTGTGGTAGACTGGAACACCTATTTTAAAACAAGGAAAATTAATCCGGAGTTCCCGTTTCTCTATTCTCATGACTTCGCTACTCCGCCTGATTATGACGCCTTCTTTAAGGATTGGAATTCAAAATCAGCCTCTTTGAAACGACCTTCCATAAAATATTCAACGGCAACTGAATGGATGGATGAAGCTACCAAGGGGAAACCAAATTTCGATAAAATATCAGGCGAACGGCCGGATGTTTGGCTTTATATCCACGGTCCTTCACATCAGCGGGCACTTAAGGCATCAAGGGAAGGCTCACGTTTGTTAACTGCAGCTGAAAAGTTTGCAACATTTGACGCACTTCAAAAAGGATCATTTGATAATTATCCGCAGGCATCTTTTACCACTGCCTGGGAAAATGCGATCTATCCTGATCATGGCTGGGGTGGCAAGCATGGCGATCTGACAGACCGGGCTTTCCGTACATCTTTCGAAAAAGCGCGATCCATCGCTTCCGATGTCCTGAACAAGTCAATGACCAGCATCGCTTCACGGATTCATTTTTCAAAGGCTGCCATTCCCGTAATTGTGTTTAATCCATTGTCGTGGGAACGGACTGATCTCGTGAAATTCACCCTTGATGTAGAGGGAAATGAGCAAAATACGTTCAGGCTTGTGGACGAAAAGGGGATTGAAATACCTTATCAGTTGATTGATGAACACCAGGTTGTTGGTAATAAAGACGAAGTGGTTACCTTTTTGTTTGTAGCCGATCACGTTCCGTCAGTCGGGTATAAAACCTATTACATCGAGAAAGGTAAACCTGCAACCTATTCCAATACTTCTGCAATTTCCAACACAGGTTACGAGAACTCCTTTTATAAGGTGGAATTTGCCGATGGTGGAATCAAATCATTATTTGACAAAGAGTTATCAACGAGTTTGCTAAAAACGGATAAGTTCTTAGGCGCAGAACTATTTACAATGCAATCTGTTGGCAATGGAGCCGGTGAATTTACCGATGTTCAGCAACCAACGATGGAGGGTTTCGAAAAATTGAGCAGTTATCGTCAGCCATGGGCGCTCGTTTCAAGCGGACCTATCCGTGATGTTTACCAATTCACCAAAGAGATCAATCATGTGACAGTTGAACAACAGGTGATTCTGTATAAAACGATCAAGCGGATTGATGTCCATGTTGATTTGAAAGGCTTTGATGGCGAGCGTTATCGCGAGTTTAGGTTAGCTTTTCCAGTAAACCAAACCAAATCGCAAGTTGCCTACGAGGTGCCGATGGGGGTGGTGCGGATCGGACAGGATGAAATCGCAGGAGCAGCTGGTTTTTCCAAACAATCACAAATATACAGCACTCCTTGTGTTCAGGTCCATCCGCGCGAGGTCCAGGATTGGTTCTCTTCATCCGATGGCAAAACAGGAATCACAATAAGTTCAGATGTAGCTGTTTTCGACTGGATTGATCCGACATCAAATCCTGCCGGATATGCGATCCTGCAGCCGGTTTTGCTGGCAAGTCGTAAAAGCTGCCATTCGGAAGGAAATTATTACCTGCAGCCGGGTGACCACAGTTACAATTTTTCGATTTATTCACACTCCGGTGACTGGAAGAATGGTTACCGGTTGGGTACACAATCGAACCAGCCTTTGAAGGCGATAACAGTTAAGCCGGGTGTTGATAACGGAGCTATGCCTGAATCAATGAGCTTTATATCGGTTGATAACAAAAACCTTGTTTTGAGTACAATCAAAAAGTGTGATGACGACAATCAGGTGATCGTGCGTTGTTATGACATGGAAGGTAAAGATTCAGAAGCGAAAATATCTGTATATAAACCATTTCAGAAAGCGGAGCTGACCAACTTAATTGAAGAAGAGGGTAAATCAATTCCGGGAAGTGGCAAAGATCTTGTTTTCAAAGTGGGGCATCAGGCAATCGAGACAATCAAACTAATCATGCCATAAACCAAAGATTTTCGACGTAAATCTGATTAATAGAACCTTCTGAATCCGATGATTTTCCGGACTTCTTCCAGTGTTTTGGAAGCAGATTCACGTGCCTTCTCTGCGCCGTTTTTTGCAACTTTCGATAGATAAGCATTATCCTTTGCGATCTCTTCAATACGGGCCCGGATCGGATTTGTGAAGTTGATGATATCCTCTGCAAGTTGTTTTTTCATATCGCCATAGCGTATTGAGCAATCAATATAGGCGTTATCGAAATGGCTTACGACATCAGGTGCCGAAACTACCTCCATCAATGTGAATAGATTCTGGATCACTTCCGGTTTTGTCTGATGCATTTCGGTTGGTCCTGCATCGGTAACGGCGCGCATCACTTTTTTGCGGATACTTGCAGGAGATTCGGCCAATGAAATGGCATTGCCTTCCGATTTCCCCATTTTGCCTGAACCGTCAAGGCCAGGAATCTTCACCATATCCTTTCCTTCGAAAATGTAGGCCTGTGGTATTGGGAAAGTTTCAACATTGTACATGCGGTTGAACCTGCGCGCAAAAGTTCGTGCCATTTCGAGGTTTTGTTCTTGGTCTTTTCCTACGGGAACAAGGTTGGCTTTGTGAATGAGAATATCGGCAGCCATTAATACCGGATAAGTAAGTAATCCTGCGTTCACATTTTCAGGTTGCTGACGCGCTTTGTCCTTGAAAGATGTTGTTCGTTCCAATTCACCCAGATAGGCATTCATATTCAGAAGGAGGTATAACTCAAGAATCTCAGGAACATCACTTTGAATGAAAATGGTCGATTTTTCAGGATCAATGCCGCACGCCAGGTATTCTGCCAGAACCTGTTTCACATTTGTATGCAGGTCGCTGGGAGTTGGGTGGGTAGTAAGCGAATGAAAATCAGCAATGAAGAAAAAGGTCTGATGATCCTCTTGCATCTTAATGAAGTTTTTTACCGCTCCAAAATAATTTCCAAGGTGAAGGTTTCCGGTCGAACGTATTCCGCTTACTACTATTGGCATGTCATTTACTTTAAATTGAGGTGCAAAAGTATAAAAAACCATGCAATGGATGCAGACTATTCTTCTAAACCTGCAATTTCGTAGTTTTCCTGACTTATCAAAGGTTCACCTTTAAAACGGAGAAGCAATTGGGCTATTGCCAGGGTATCCTTTTCGCAATAGCGTGCAATCCTTTGTATGTCAAATTCATTATAGTAAATGCCTGCTACCTGACTTCCATCAATATCGTCTTTAGGTGTTGGTATATTGAAAATAGCACACAGTAACTCAAGGGATGTATAATGCTTGTAATCGCCAAATTTCCAAAGCTGAAGCGTATCGATCATCACATCTTTTATTTCCCAGGGTTTAGCTCCGGCAATATCCAAAACTAAAGGGAGCGCTAACCCATTGATCAGCATTCTTCGTGCAATAAACGGAAAATCGAACTCCTGGCCATTATGGGCACAAATCCGATGTGACGGATTGGCCATAAAGGCGGTAAGCATCGCTGAAAATTCCTGCAAAATAGTTTTTTCATCATCGCCACAATACGATTTTACACGGTAGGCACGCTCTTTTCCTTTGCGAAATATCTTTCCGGCCGAGATGCACACAATCTTACCAAATTCGGAATAGATACCGGCCCTGCCATAAAGACCGTCAGCTGTTTCGCCCTCTTTCCCGATTTGAATAGCCTTTTTGATCCAGAGTCTTTGCATAATTTCTGGCATACTTGCCAGATTCTCGTACTGTGGAACCGTTTCAATATCAATAAATAAAACATGTTCCGGCAACAGTTTTTCAAGCATATCGGATAGTTTTAAGGGTTGTCGTGCAGGTGTTTCTCAATATATTGCGTGATAATATCGATCGCTACTTTGTTGTTTCCCCCTTCCGGTACGATAATATCGGCATACCTTTTTGTGGGTTCGATAAATTGCAGGTGACTTGGTCTTACGGTATCTTCGTATCGCTGAAGTACTTTGATCACATCTCTTCCGCGCTCAATGATGTCGCGCATAATCACCCTCGATAGCCTTACATCGGCTTCGCAGTCGACGAATATCTTGATGTCCATCAATTTGCGTAATTTTTCGGGTTGAAGACAGAGTATTCCTTCAACAATAATCACCTTGTGAGGTTTTACTTCAACCGTCTCACTAAATCGTGTGCAAGTGAGGTATGAGTAGATGGGTTGCTGGACACTTTCCCCCTTTCTTAATTTTTTGATGCTGTCGATAAGTAATTCAAATTCAATGCTGTCCGGATGATCGAAGTTAATCTGTTGGCGCTGTTCGAGTGGCAACTGACTGTTATCCCGATAGTAAGCATCCTGTGAAAGGACGGCAACATCGCCTTTCTTTAAGCGGCTGATAATTTCGTTAACAACTGTTGTCTTTCCGGAACCTGTTCCACCTGCTATTCCTATAATAAGCATATAATCAAAAGATTGAAATATAGATAATGAAAAACAAAATTAAGGAAATATTTTGTTATTATCGTATTTTCATCAACTTAACAAACTCTTTTTAAACCAAGTTCCCTGATAAAATGTTAGTTTTGTATTCAGATTAATATAAGGGAAACAACCTTAATGTTGGCTGATCATATTTGTAAATAATTTTGAGTCATGGAAACATTAATAATACATTTGGATGCAACTGTCGATAAAACCAAGGTGAAAGAAGCCTTGAAAATGGTTAAGGGAGTTGTGAGCGTTTCAGATAAAATAACGCGTTCAGATATAGAAGATCTTGCTGATGACTTACTTTTAAAAGAAATGAAAAAAGCAGACAAAGAATTATTGCTTTCATACGATGAGGGAAAAAAGGAATTTGAGAGTATAAAAAAGAGTTTGCGCAAATGATTGTAAAATACCGTAAATCATTTTTTAATGATATTCAGAAGATTAAGAATATCAAACAGATAGAAGAAATTGAATTTATCACAGAATTTGCGAATAACTGTATTGTAGCAGAGGAGATACCCGGCTTTAAATGGCTCCGTCAATATCCTGATAAAGCAAGAATTGAAATTGCACCTTTCCGTATGGGAGTAGAGGTAAATGGCAATACAATCATCTTTAAGCGCGTAATTCGTCGGTCTTTTTTCTACCTTCAATTTCCTTAACATGGTGAGAAGTTAATGAGAAAAATATAATTTGATTATTATTGGGTTTCTTAAATTCTTCAGTATATAAAAGTTGAGATTATTGTAATTAATTAGTAAATTGATATTTAATGATACAACATATCGTACTTTTCAAACTCAATGAATTTGAAAATGAAGATCTCAAAGCGGTGGTAAGGAACAAAATAACGCACGCATTGCTTGCGCTGAAGGACAAAATTGAGGTGCTTAAATTTATCCAGGTTGGTCAGAATTATGAGTTGATATCACCTTCGCATGATATCTGCCTGATCACCCATTTTGAAACGCTTGACGATCTCGAGATTTATCGGGTACATCCTGAGCACCTGAAAGTGGTTGAGATAATTAAATCCAGTACGAGCGGCAGAGCTGTAATCGATTTCGAATTTTAAATCTAAATCTATATTAATGAATAATCTATATCCTTTGAAATTCACCCAAATCTGTAAAGACAAAATCTGGGGTGGGAATAAACTGAATGAATTTTTGAATAAGGAATATTCTGAATTGCCTAATTGTGGCGAATCGTGGGAGATTTCGGGTGTTCAGGATGAAGTCTCTGTTGTATCAAACGGCTTTCTGAAAGGTAATAGCCTTGAAGAACTGATAGAAGTTTACATGGGCGATCTGGTGGGGGAGAAGGTTTATGAAAAATTTGGGATTGAATTTCCGCTCTTGGTTAAATTTATCGATGCCAACGACAACCTTTCAATCCAGGTGCATCCCAACGATGAATTATCGATGGAGAGGCATGATGCTTTTGGGAAGACTGAGATGTGGTATGTTGTTCAGGCTGATCCAGGCGCAAAACTGATCTCCGGATTTAATCGTAAGATTGATAAAGAGGGATATCTTAAGTATTTTAAGAACGGACAGTTAGAAGAGATTCTCAACTACGAAGAGGTTAAAGCAGGCGATGTTTTCTTTATTCCGGCAGGAAGGGTTCACGCGATTGGTAAAGGGATTGTAGTAGCCGAAATTCAGCAAACCTCTGATGTTACTTACCGCATTTATGATTTTAACAGGGTTGATGATCAGGGAAATCCCCGCGAATTGCATACCGATCTTGCAATTGACGCCATCGCATACGAATACGAAGCAAATTACCGCACAGATTATCAGTCTTTAGATAACCAGTCTGTTAAACTTGTTGAATGTCAGTATTTCACGACCAATATTTTACCATTAACCGCATCCGTTGAACGAGACTTTACCGATATGGACACCTTCGTGATTTATACTTGCCTGGAAGGTAAATATAACCTTGCATGGGAAGATGAAAGTATAGTCGTCGAAAAGGGGGAATCAATTCTTATTCCGGCCCTGATTACTAATTTCGTTCTTTCGGTAATCGATGGTGGCGCAGCAAAATTGCTTGAGGTTTTTATAAAATAGTTGATTCTGTTATAAATATTTTAATAACAATGAATTAGTTGAAATATACAATTCAGTCAAATCATATTAAATACAAAGGATGATCATCAAGAAAGCCGAATTTGTAATTAGCAATACCGATCCTGAGAAATGTCCCTTATCCGAAAAACCGGAGTTCGCTTTTGTGGGGAGGTCAAATGTGGGTAAATCTTCATTGATCAATATGTTAACGGGATTTGGCGATTTGGCAAAAGTTTCAACAGCTCCCGGCAAGACACGGTTGATCAACCATTTTAATATTAATGATGAATGGTTTCTGGTCGATTTGCCTGGCTATGGATATGCCAAGGTTGGGCGTACTTCACGGGCACAATGGTTGTTGTTTATACGGAAGTACCTGGCAACAAGAGAGAATTTGTATTGTGTATTTGCTTTAATTGATTCACGTCATGAACCACAGGCAAACGACCTTGAGTTTATGAACTTTATGGGAGAAAACGGGATTCCTTTCGCTATGGTCTTTACGAAAGCTGATAAGTTGTCGCGCAAACAATTGGAGAAAAATCTTACCATTTATAAAGATCAGATGCTGCAATCGTGGGAAGTATTACCACCTCTTTTTGTAACATCATCCGGTACTAAATTGGGAAGGGATGAAGTTCTTGGATTTATTGAAAATGTTGTGAAAGAGAGCAAATAAACAAATGGGAATTCTGACTGGGTTTTAAACCAATCAGCGTTCATAAAATCAATACTATAACTATTAAATGCTCATCATGGTTGATAGTTTTTTTAAAAAAGGTTTACATTCAGTTTATATCTTGGTTCAATATTTCTACTTTTGCCGGTAGATAGTAGCGAGTTTAATTCAAACAGAAAATCTCTATATATGCCCACAGGTAGCATCAAAATTTTTACCGGTACAGAATCTAAATATCTGGCCGAGAAAATAGCTGAAAACGCTGGAATAGCATTGGGAAAATCTTCATGTCCGCGCTTCTCCGACGGCGAATTTGAACCTTGTTACGAGGAAACAATCAGGGGTTCATATACTTTTATAGTACAATCGACCTTCCCGCCAGCAGATAATCTTCTGGAATTACTTTTAATGATCGATGCAGCAAAAAGGGCATCTGCCTACAAAATAATCGCAGTAATGCCTTATTTTGGTTTTGCACGTCAGGATCGAAAAGACCGGCCAAGAGTTTCCATTGGTGCCAAGCTTGTTGCAGATATGTTATCAAATGCAGGCATTAACCGCTTGATAACAATGGATCTTCATGCCGATCAGATTCAGGGATTTTTTGATGTCCCCGTAGATCACCTTAGTGCTGTTGCTTTGTTTATTCCGTATATTCAGCAGATGGGATTGCGTGACATCGTTGTGGCGTCACCGGATGTTGGCGGAACCAAAAGAGCGAATGTGTTTGCAAAGCACTTGAAGACGGATCTGGTTATATGCCATAAATCGCGTAGTAAGGCGAATCAGATTGATTCAATGACCCTTATCGGGGATGTTGAAGGTAAAGATGTAATTATTGTTGATGACATTATCGATACCGCCGGTACAATCACCAAAGCCGCAGATCTGATGAAGTCCAAAGGGGCTAATTCTGTACGTGCTTTTGTCACCCATGCAGTTCTTTCGGGACCCGCATTCGAGCGAATCGAAGCATCCTGTATCGACGAGGTTCTTGTGACCGATTCAATTCCACTCACTCACAAATCAGATAAGATCACCGTTTTGTCGTGTGCACCTCTTTTTGCAGACGTTATTCAGAAGGTTTTCGAAAATAAATCGATAAGCACGGCTTTTATCTAAGAATTGTTATCTTTGCGCCCGGTTTTGCAGCATACCTTTGATGGTGTGATGCGGATACCTTCCTTTAAGAAGGAGATCTGAGTAAACACTTAGTTACAAAACAGTTAATTTTTAGAACAACAAATGAAAACATTTCAAATTAAGGGTACTGCACGTTTGGCAGTAGGTAAAAAAAGCAACAAGGCGTTGAGAGTACAGGATTTAGTGCCTTGCGTTATTTATGGTGGTGATAAAGTTGTCCATTTTCAGGCTCACGAAAATGAATTTCGCAAGTTAATTTACACTCCTAAAGTCTATCAGACTTCAATCGATGTTGATGGAACCGTCTATAATGCATTTATGCAGGCTTTACAATTTCATCCTGTTACTGACAAACTTCTTCACATCGACTTTCTCGAAATCCGCGAAAATGTCCCTGTTAAGCTTCAGATTCCGGTTCGTTTGGATGGCTATGCCAAAGGAATTCAACAAGGCGGACGTTTGAAAGCAAACCTTCGTACGTTGAAAGCAAAAGGATTTTCGAAAGATTTTCCTGATGAGATTGTAATTGATGTTACAGAACTTAATCTGAGCGAAAGTGTCAGGGTTGGTGATGTTCATGTTCCTGGAATTGAAATATTGAATGCGAAATCTGTTCCGGTTGCTACTGTAGTTGTAACACGTGCTGCACGTGCTGCGATGGCCGATTCAAGCGCTGCTGCTGCAGGTGGTAAAAAGAAATAAAATATTGATGGTCCCAACAGATTGTCAGTGACATAAAATGAAATATTACGTGTGAAATACCTGATTGTAGGTCTTGGAAATATCGGGGAAGAATACGAAAATACCCGTCACAACATAGGATTTTGGATATTGGATGCCCTTGCAAGGGTGTCCAATATTTCTTTTAGCGATAAGCGATATGGTGCTGTTGCTGAGATGAAATATGCCGGAAAGACTTTCATATTATTGAAACCCAATACGTTCATGAATCTAAGCGGACGTGCGGTTCAATACTGGATGCAGAAAGAAAATGTTGAACTTGACAAGGTATTAATCGTAGTGGATGATCTTTCCCTTCCCCTTGGAAAGGTGCGTATGCGTTTGAAAGGAAGCGATGCCGGTCATAATGGTTTGAAAAGTATCCAACAGATTCTGGGTACATCGGATTATGTACGACTCCGGTTTGGAATAGGCAGTGA
Organism: Mariniphaga sp.; assembly: GCA_025355585.1. Taxonomy (GTDB): domain Bacteria; phylum Bacteroidota; class Bacteroidia; order Bacteroidales; family Prolixibacteraceae; genus JAAFHB01. The sequence goes on from JANXZJ010000151.1 coordinate 11,891, forward strand.
CTTCCCCAAAGGGTATCAGATTGATCACGTACTGGGCAAATGGTCAGCTGCTGAAGAAGAGATCGTTAACTCCAAAATGGCATTGTGCGGTGATATCATTAAAGCTTTTGCAACAATGGGTGTTGGTAGAGTGATGACGCAATATAACAAGGATTAGCTCATACTTTTTCCTAATTTTACATCATGGAAGAACCTGTACGAATCGATAAATGGCTTTGGGCCGTACGCCTTTTTAAAACCCGGACACTTGCAACCGAAGAATGCAAGAAGGGGCGTATCACAATTGATGGAGTATCGGTAAAACCTTCCAGGGTTCCCAAACCTGGCGATATCGTCAAAGTACGTAAAAACCCCGTTACCTATTCTTATAAAGTCATTGGAATCACAGGAAAACGGGTAGGAGCCAAATTAGTTGCTGAATTTGCACTGGATATTACACCTCCCGAAGAATTGAAAATCCTTGAAATGAGGCAACTCATGGGTTCTTCCGAACGCGACAGGGGAGCCGGACGTCCAACAAAAAAAGACCGGCGTGATATTGACCGGATGCAGGACTGGGATTAATATACTTATTTCGATTTTTGAAAATCTTCCATCACTCCGTCGCACAACCACCTGGCAATGGCTTGCCTGTTGTTCTCAAAAATTAACCGTTGCTGATCGCGTACATGATTGATGTTGCCAAGTTCTATAAATACGGCAGTCGGTATTGTCTTTTCAAGCATGTAAAGATGCCGGGTTCCTACATCCCCGCTGTAACCCCTGCCGGGCTGTCTGAGCTGGTATTTTCGCTCAATCGAATTCCGCATGGTAACAGCTAACCTTTCCCCGAACCTGCTTCCTGCATTGTGGTAAAAGAAAATATCGATGTTCTTTTTGGTATCCCTGGCATCGACATGAATTTCGATGCATCGTTTGTAGGATCCAGGAGTTTCGTTCCGGTTAAGTGTGTTAATGGCATCCACACGTTGTTTTAACCGTTCTACCTGATTTAATGGAATTGCTTTGTCAGGGTAACACACTTCATCTTTGCTGTTTTTCAGAAAGAGTTCATTCCTGATACCGTCATGCGGGTCCCGGACGATGAAATAGACCTTTGCCCCATGTGTAAGTAGTTCTCTTCCAAATCGCAATGTAATATCATAGGCATATTCATCTTCGCAAAGAATGTTATTCCCGATTTTACCCATCGCCCCAGGATCGGGACCTCCGTGACCACTAACCAGGTAAAATACGGCTCCTCTAAGCTGCTGATCAATGATCTCCACATGCTCAAGCGCTTTGCCAAACAAAGGTTCAGTAATCGTTTTTGCGGGCGGGTTTGCAGGTTGAGTTATTTTATATGCGGGTTGAATTGCTTTAATGGTATCCGGTTGAAGTGGTGTTTCCCCCGGAAGAATGTACTTCCTGCCAATAATAAGCGTGTTGTTTTTACCCAGGCTGGTTGCATTTAGTTCGACGAATTTTTCAAAGCAACCAATTTCTGTCATCCCGTTTTGCTGAAGAATTTTGTAGACACTGTCGCCGTTTTTTGCAGTAAATGTCACAATACTAGTATCCTGAGCTGTGGCATCAATTGCTGAAAAGATGAACAAAAAGAGATAGATTGTTATTGACAAATTGTGTATGCGCGTTGATATTCTTTGTCTCAAAATAAGAGAATTATTTATGATTTATTGATTTTACGAATTTAAACTACTTTATGAAAAAACTACGCTGACATGATGTATATTTTTTGTAATCTGCCTAAACATTTGCTTCTTTACATCACTTTTTTATGGTTTTGTTTAATCAAAAACTTCATCGTTTTACAAATCATATTGTTCAAATAAATTGTTTTTTAATATGCATATATTCAACAACATTAAAAGGATGGCTATTCGCCGGAGACCGGCGTTTATAGTTCTCCTGTTTATTGCTACTCTACTTTCCGGATGCCATTCTATGATGGTGTCAAAGGTTGATTACTCCAATATTCATCTCGATTCAACATTAAATATTACGCCGGATCCAAAGATGGAATCGGTTATACTTCCCTACCGGACAAAGCTTATGCACGACATGGAAGAGGTGCTTTGTATTTCAAAGGATGCTCTTTTCGGGGGACGACCAGAAAGTCCGTTGACGAATTTTTGTGCTGATCTGATTCTGCAGGAATCCGATTCCATTTGTTTAAAGAGATACCCGGATATCCGCATCAATGTTTCGATGGTAAACCGTGGTGGTTTACGTGTGCCAATTCCAAAAGGTGAAGTAAAGGTTCAGAATATGTTTGAGCTGATGCCATTTGAAAATGAAATTGTATTTTTAAAATTAAGCGGCGTTGAAATGCGGCGATTTATTGACCATATGGCGTCGCGGGGAGGGGAAGGAGTAGCAGGGATGCGTTTTGGCATCAAGAATGATAAAGCATTCAACCCTGAAATTCAAGGAAAACCACTCGATGATACAAAAAGTTACTGGTTAGTTACGAGTGATTACATTGCAAACGGAGGTGATGGATTTGAAATTTTAAGCACGATAAAAGACCGTATTTCAACGGGGGTAAAATTCAGAGATATGTTTATAAATCATCTGCGCGCATTAGGACAAAAAGGTATTAAAATTGAAGTTAAAACTGACGGGAGAGTTTACGATGCAAAATAGAAGGGATTTTTTAAAGCTATTGGGGACAGGTGCGGCAGGAGCATTGGCCTTGAGTACACCATTGTCGGTTTTGGCGGCAGATGATCTCAAACAGATAACGATTCTCCATACCAACGACTTTCATTCGCATATCGATCCATTCGGCCATGATGTGCCACGCAATGCGGGTGAGGGTGGAATGGCTAAACGGGCCGCATTAATCAGCAGGATCAGATCAGAATCCAAACACGTTCTCCTTTTTGATGCGGGTGATATCTACCAGGGGACACCTTATTTTAACTATTTCAAGGCACAGCTCGATTTCGAACTGATGACAATGATGGGCTATGATGGTGCAACACTTGGGAATCATGAATTCGACAACGGACTTGAAGGAATCAGGAGTCAGTTAAAATATGCAGGATTCCCGTTTATTAACTCGAACTACGATTTTTCGGATACAATACTGGCCGGAATGACAATCCCCTACAAGATATTCAGAAGTGGCGGGATAAAAGTTGGTGTTTACGGGCTTGGTGTCGAACTTCAGGGACTTGTAGATCCTAATAATTATGGCAAAACCCGGTATAACGATCCTTTGCAAACTGCATTGAGAATGGAGAAAATGCTTCGCGAGGAACACGATTCCGACCTTGTTATCTGTCTTTCGCACCTTGGTTATTCTTATAAGGATAATACGGTAAGCGACAAGGTAATCGCTTCACAAACCTTTAATACCGATCTGATTATCGGAGGCCATACCCATACTTTCCTTGATAAACCAGATCTGATTCTGAATAAATCGGGCAAAGAAGTGGTTGTTAATCAGGTAGGGTTTGGCGGACTGATACTGGGGAGAGTTGATTTCTATTTTTCGAAGCAAAAGAAAAATCACAAAAACAATTCTGTTGTTATTCCGGTAAAATAATATTAAGTGTTTAATTTCAGTGTTTTGGGGTGATTTACAAATTCATCTCAGGCGGTCGCATTCCAATAGGGAACAAAAAAAACCGCATTAATTCACCTTGAGTAAAACCCCGAATGAAACAGGATTTGAGTGCCTGACTGATCAGACTTCCAATGGCGGCCGAAGCTGCTCCCTTGCGGGGTAAGGCCTGTCTTAGCGGTCAAAAGCTTTCTCGTTTAAATGGAAATGTTGAGTTTACCAATCATATGAATTAACGCGGAAATATCGGTGTTGAAAAGAACGTCTGCCTGTAATTATTGTACTAAATTAATCTTGTTTGATCAATTCTCCAACTAAAATGGAATCTTTTTGAGGCTTCAATCGATCTAGCGCAGTAAATAATCGAATATGAAGTGGTTGGAATGAAGCAATATTTTGGATTCTGTCCTGAGATTTCCTGTTTTATCCCTCTTTCACCCTTCATTTTTTGCTTTTGATGAAGGTGGACAGGCAACTTCCTGATCCGGACCGAAAGAGGGAAGTAACTTCCCAAACTTGTTGTGAATGCCGGTTTCAAGAATAATTTGAAAATATATTTCGATCTAACTAATAGATATATAGATATATGGATTGTCACCTGACATTAAAATCAATAATTATTTAATTTTTTATTCGAATTGTTTTGCCTGTCTCAAAATGATTCCTACATTTGCACCACCCAAAAAAGAGGAGAGATGGGTGAGTGGCTGAAACCAGCAGTTTGCTAAACTGCCGTACGGGTAACTGTACCGGGGGTTCGAATCCCCCTCTCTCCGCAGAGTTTGGCGGAACAGAGTTCAGGAAACTGACAATGATGAATTGAAAGGCGTTCTTTTATTGATTTAAGTAATATTTATCGGGGTGTAGTACAGTTTGGTAGTATGCCTGGTTTGGGACCAGGAGGTCGTCAGTTCGAGTCTGGCCACCCCGACTAAAAGGGATATCATCCTCAACAAAAAGACCACAAATCATTGATTTTGTGGTCTTTTTGTTTTTTGTCAAATCAAAATAAACCAATCAATATTAGTTTGTATGTGACCTAAACGCTTGCCACAATTAATCTTTCAAAAATTGATTTGCAATACTTTCTGTTAACATGTAAACAAACTCATTGAGATAACGCTGCAAATTCTTTTAAAGAATCACCACAAAAAGTTCTTTTTGCGTTATTAATGGCGACATGCACCAATCGTAATGTATCTTTGATCAACTTCGCTTTTGATTTTTCTATTAAGTGCACCTCCTCATATTTTCATGTGTCTATTTAACAGGAACTTACGTTTTTGAAAACGATGTTTTTTCTTGTACTACCTTATAATTCACTTCTCCTATAGACGCTTTATTATGTGACTAAGTTGATTTAAAGATATTAATATTCAATGATTTAGTTATTGTTCCCTTTCTCAAGTTCGACCAATGCATGAAAGAGTAGAGTTTTTGAAGGGAAAAGAAAGGTTAGTCCAAAAAAATGATAATTTTGGTTGTTTCAAATGATTTAAAGGAGTAGTTTATTTAAGGGAGGTTCAATAAATTATAAGAAACAAATTAATCAGGATTGGAATTTTGGCGTCACAGCAACTGGTTCGCACGTGAAAAACAAAATTTCAAATATTGGTGGTGATATATTCTTTGAAAACACAGGTGCTACAGGCGATGGTTCTAACCAGGGTCAATTTGGTGCTCCTTCGGGCACGTACTGGAACAATCACTCAATCATGCGTAATGGCTATGCCGTAGGTTTATTCTTTGGTTACCAGGTAGATCATATCTACAAAAATCAGGCGGAGATTGATACTGACAATGCTACCGCTATTGCAAAAGGTCACACTCAATACAATAATGGATCAAAGACCGTTCCTGGTGATTATAAGTTTAAAGACGTGAATGGTGATGGTTTCCTTGATGAGAAGATAGGACGATCTTAGGTAATGGTTTCCCTAAGTTAAACTATGGTTTAACCTTCAATGCTTCATATAAGAATTGGGATTTTATGGTTTATGGTTACGGAGTTTATGGTGCACAAATCTATTCTTACTCTGCTATGACCTTAACCGACATGTTCCCGAGCGATAACGGAACGACACCTAACGTTTTGAACGATGTTGCGCAAAATGCATGGACTCCTTCAAATAGTACGAACGCAAAATATGCCAGATTGTCATTCCTCGATTTGAATTACAACATGCGTGGTTCTGATGCATGGATTAAAAAAGGTGATTACTTCAAACTTAGTAATATTCAAGTGGGTTACAGTTTTGACAAGAATTTGTTGAAGGCCGTTCGCCTCCAAAGTGCACGTATTAGCGCTTCTGTTTCAAATGTTTTTTGCATCTCCTCATATAACAAATATGGTGATCCTGAAGTCGGTCAGGGCAGTGTGCTCTTTACCGGTTTGGATACAGGCCGTTATCCTATGCCGCGTGTTTATTCCGTAGGTTTGAACATTCAATTCTAATTGCCTAACATTAATACAATGAATATTATGAAAAATATATCAAAAATATTATATTCTACACTCGCCGGTAGTCTATTCCTTATAGGAATGAACTCCTGTAATCAAAAGGAATTTCTAAAGGTAGACCAGTATAG